>JACDGB010000156.1 GCA_013815485.1 Rubrobacter sp. | reverse complement strand
ACTCTACCGAGGCCGATTGGATTCAGGACTTTCGTCTGGCACGGTTCGCAAGATCCACAACGTCCTCCACAAGGCCCTCTCGCAGGCCATGAGGTGGAAACTGGTGACGCAAAACGTGACGGAGATGACCGACCCGCCGAGAGAAAACCCCAAGGAGATAAACCCGCTCTCGCCAGAAGAGGCGCACCGGTTTCTCGAAGCAGCGCGGGGAGATCCGCTGGAGGCGTTGTACGTTCTGGCCGTCCACACTGGCATGCGGCAGGGCGAACTCCTTGCTTTGAAATGGGACGATATAGACCTCGAAAATAGCGTGGTCAACGTGAGCCGGACGCTGACCAAAGACAAGGGCAAGCTCCTCTTCGGGGAACCCAAGTCCGCGAAAGGCCGCAGGCGCGTCGATCTCACCAAAGCCGCCGTAGAGTCTTTGAGGAACCATGTCAGCCGCCAGATGGACGAAATCGCCCGGCTCGGCGACCTCTACCAGGATCAGGGCCTAGTGTTCACGACCGACACCGGGGCACCCGTGAACCCCTCCAACCTGAGACAGAGGTCTCTGGTCAAACTCTTGGAGAAAGCCGGGCTCCGCAAGATCCGCTTCCACGACCTCCGGCACACCTGCGCAACCCTTCTCCTGCGCCGGGAGGTTCACCCCAAGTTCGTCCAGGAACTCCTCGGCCATGCCAACATCGAAATGACCCTCGGCAGGTACAGTCATTTCATCCCCGGCATGGGAAGGAGAACGGCTCAAGCGATGGAGGAAATCTTCTCCTGATTCACCGCAGAACGCGGGAATGCGTTGCTGCCACGTTGCTGCCAAAGGCCCCGGAGCACACTCCGGGGCCTTTTTAGTTGCTGCTATTTTTCCTGCAAAACTCGTATTTCTTGAGTGGAGCCGAGGGGATTCGAACCCCTGACCTCCGCCGTGCAAAGGCGGCGCTCTCCCAACTGAGCTACGGCCCCATCCGGTACACGGGCGAGTTTACGCCGTGACCGCGTGTCCTGCAACGCATGGGGGCGGGACGGTACAATACGCTTCGTGGCTTGACCCCGAACGAGAGGTAAGGACAGATGGCTCTCTACGAGTACAAATGCGCCAGGTGCGAGGAGCGCTTCGACCTGATGCGTTCGATGAACGCCGCCGACGAGCCCGCCCGGTGTCCTGAGTGCGGCTCGGAAGAATCGCGGCGTTTGATCTCCACTTTCACCGCCGTGACCCCCGGAGCCTCCGCGCTCTCCACCAACCCAATGATGGACGCCCGCATGATGAGCGGCGGTGGCGGTGGCTGCTGTGGTGGAGGCTGCGGCTGCGGATAGCGTGGAAAACCCCGAGAGGCTTCCCGGCCTTGCCCTCAGAGGCATAGAGGAGTTCAACCGGGGCGAGTTCTACGAGTGCCACGAGTATCTCGAAGAAGCCTGGATGCAGGAGCCGGGAAGAGTCCGGTTCCTGTACCAGGGAATCCTCCAAGTCGGGGTCGGCTTCTATCATCTCCAGAACGGCAACTGGCGCGGCGCCACCGGTCTCTTGAGAGGCGGCTCCATGCGTCTCAAAGAATTCGAGCCCGAGACCCTCGGCGTGGACGTGGCGAAGCTCGTGCGCGAATGTGAATCGTGCCTGAAAGAATTGGAGTCGCTCGGTCGCGCGCGCGTAGGCGAATTCGACACGTCGAAGATACCGAAGGTGGCGTGGATCTAAAACCCCGGAGATCCTCTCGAACATGTTCTCGGAGAAAGAGAACATGTTCGAGAGGATCAAGAACTACCAGGGCGGCGAGGATGATGATGCCGGGACTTACCTCAAAAGTCGGGTAGAGAAGGGCTTGTGCGTCATGCTGTCTGGGGCCACCATTGGTATTTGGCGAGGCCCCTTATGATCTCGGCGAGGATCAAGACCGCTCATGCCTCGCCCCCTTCTCCCGTACCCCGCGCTATCCGAATGACCTCCTCGGGATCGTAGCCTCGTGGCAGCGGCACGAACGGTGGCCTCACAGTCCCCATCGGGACGCCGTGCCGCTCCTGGGCCAGCCTCTTGAGGACGGCGGGGGAAGAGTATTGCTTGGTCCTGGCTCTGGCGTTCCGGAGCGCGCCTTCGAGCGCCTCGCCACCCGCCTCGTCCCCGCTTGTCGCGCTGTCGTAGAGGGCAATGACCTCTTTGGGGACGAAGTTGGCGAGCGCGCTTATGGCCCCCTGCGCCCCGATGCCCACCCTGCCCCGCACGTCGTCCTCGGTGCCCACCAGTACGCCCTTGTTAGCCTCCAGGATCTCTTCCGCGTAGCCTGGCTCTCCACCAGAGTCCTTGACCCCCCAGAACGGGAGGGAACCCACGACCTCGATGGGGACGGGGACGGCGTACTTCGGGATGTGGTAGGCGATGACGGGGTGTTTACTAGCCTCCAGGACCGGTTCGTAGAAACGTTTCAGCCCCTCGGCGCCGGCGGGCTTGAAATAATAGGGTGGCAAGACGAGCACCGCCGCGGCCAGGTATCCGTTCAGGACCTCGATCATGCGAAGGGTGTCGGGCAGGTTCCCCTGCATAACAGCGGGGATCACCTGCAGCCCTGGTCCGCTCTCGAACAGCGCGTCCAGAACCCTCAGTTTTTCCTCCAGGGAGACCGAAGGTCCCTCACCGTTCGTGCCGAAGGGGACCACGCCCCGCACGCCCTCTCCCGAGAGCCAGGCTACGTGCTCCAAGTAGGCGCCGTCGTCCACGGAGAGGTTGGCGTCGTCTTTGAAGGGGGTGACGTTGGCGACGTAGACGCCGCCCAGTTTCTGTTCCGGCATGTCTCTTCCTCTCTACCTGCCCGGTTTGCTCTTCCCGTCCATAAGCGCGCGGATCTCTTCGGGTCCGGGAAGCCCCTCGTAGTCCCCGAGCGTCATCACGCTGTAGGCGCCCATCGCGTTGGCGAGGCTCAGCCTCTTCTGGACGTCCAGCCCCCACAAGGAACCGGCGAGATAGCCTGCGACATGAGCGTCACCCGCGCCGATGGGATCCACCTCAGGCACCTCGAAGCCAGGCTCCTCGACAAACTGCCCCCCGACCAGGGCGGAACTGCCCCGTTCCCCCCTCTTCAGCACCACCTCGAAAGCGTCGCCAGAAGGATGCGCCGCGGCCAACTCGCGCACCAATCCCTCGCCACAGACGCCCCACAACGCCAGAGCCTCATCGTCGCCGACGAAGAGCAGATCAAGCTCGGGCAGCAAGTCCTCGACAAAGCCTCGCGCCACCTCCGCTGGCCCCAGCTTGGAACGGTAGTTCACGTCGAAGCTGACGCGCGCACCGCGCACGCTGGCCTCCCTGGCGGCCCACCGGACGAAGTCCGCGCAGCTCTCCGAGAGGGCCGGGGTGATGCCGGTGAGGTGCAGAAAATCCGCCCCGTCGAGGTAGCCGGGATCGAAGGTTCCAGGGGCCATGCGGGAGGCCGCCGATCCTGCGCGGTAATAGTGGACCCTGACCTTCGTTCCCGCAGTATCGCGCAGGTACAGGCCCGTGTATTCTCCGAGGCGACGCACCTGTGAGGTGTCCACCCCCTCGCCTCTGACGCGGTCCAGAACGAGCTGTCCGGCCTCATCATCGCCCAGGCAACTGATCCACCCCGAGGGAATACCTAGCCGGGAGAGGGCTATGGCGACGTTGGACTCGGCGCCGCCCACTTTTAGCTCCAGGGACTGCGAGTGTCTGAGCAGCCCGGGCCGGGAGGGCACCCCCAGGAGCATCGTCTCACCGGCGGTGATCACGTGCGGCACGGAGCTATCTCTGCTTCATCGGTGACGCGCTCACGGAAGATCCGGGCCTTCCGCGACCCTTTATTGGGAGTTGGGAGTCCCCGATCACGGCGACGCAGTCAACCTCGACGAGGATGCCGAGCAAGTCGGCGCCGACGGTGGTGCGGGCTGGCGGCTCGTCGCTGAAGAACTCCTTGTAGACCTCGTTGAATTGGGCGAAGCGGGTCAGGTCCGTCAGGTAGGCGTTGACCTTGACCACGCTCTGAAGATCAGAGCCAGCGGCCTCCAGGATGGTTTTCAGGTTCTCGAAAGTCTGGCGAACCTGATCCTCGAACCCATCCGGCGTGCTCGCTGTCTCGGGGTTGATCGGTCCCTGCCCCGAAACATACACGAAGCCGTTCGCAACGACGGCGTGGGAGTATGGGCCGGCTGGTTCCGGGGCACCGCTCGCGGTTATGGTCTCTCTGTTCATGGGTTCCTCCGTTTGATCGAGGTCGTTTACACTGCCCGACTGGGTTCGCCGGACGCTTCGCCAGGTCCATCCGATGGCTTGCCTGAAAGCTCTTCGGAGATCTCGCCGTGGAACGTTTCGGTGGCGAGGTACACGGAGACGAGGCTGATCAGGGCGAGGACGGCCACGTAGACGGAGACCAGCCAGGGATTTCCGCCGGCCCAGGCGAGCAGGGCCGTCGCGATGAACGGAGCGAGGCCACCGGCGAAGACTGCGGTGAGTTGGTAGCCGAGGGAGACGCCACTGTAGCGGACGTTCGTGCCGAATAGCTCGGAGAAAAAGGCGGGCTGGGTGGCGAACATGGCGCCGTTGCCGATCGCATACCCGAGCACGATGGCGAGCCAGATCAGGACGACCATCCTTGTATCCAACAACCAGAAGAACGGAAACGAGAGCAACAACAGAAAGGCAGCGCCGAACATATACACGGGACGACGCCCGATACGGTCGGAGAGAGCGCCATAGAGTGGGGTGACGAAGAACTGGACCCCGGCGGCGATCATGACCCCGAAGTAAGCGATGTTTTCAGCCAACCCGAGTTGCTGCGTGGCGTAAGCGAGCACGAACACGCTGAAAATGTACCCGCAGGCATTCTCCGCGACCCGCATCCCCATGACCAACAGCTTCCGTAGAAGCCGCGCCGCCCGGCGGGGGCGTGCTCGACCACCATCAAGGCGGCGCCGCCCCACTCCCCACCGACGCCGATGCCCTGCACCGTGCGCAAGATGACCAGGAGGATGGGGGCCAGAACCCCGATCTGTCCGTGCGTGGGCAGTAGCCCTATGGCGAAGGTCGCTACTCCCATGATCAGGAGCGTCAGGACCAGTATCGTCTTGCGTCCCAGCCGGTCGCCGAGGTGGCCGAAGATCATGCCGCCAACGGGCCTGAAGAAGAACCCGACCCCGAACGTCGCAAAGGCCGCCAGTGTCCCGGCGAGCGGCGCCTGACTAGGGAAGAAGAGCTGATTGAAGACCACCGCCGCCGCCAGACCGTAGAGGAAATAGTCGTACCACTCGATCATGGCCCCGAAGAAAGCGGCGATCCCCACCTTGCGTATGGACGTTGTCCCCCCGAGATCCTCTCCCCCAATATTCCTCGCCACGCTCATCCGCCACTCCTCCCCAATACCGTGCCATTCCTCGTTCCG
>JACDGB010000155.1 GCA_013815485.1 Rubrobacter sp. | reverse complement strand
GTAGTTGCCCGGCGAGTACATGAGCCCCAGCGAGAGGCCCACGACTCCCGCCTCAAGCGCCTCGCGCAGCGCGCCCTTCATCCGCCCGAGTTCCTCGGCGGAAGCCGGTCGGTTCTCGAAGCCCATCTCGGCTATTCGCAGGGTGCCGTGCCCCACGAAGGTCGCCACGTTCTCCGAAGGCCGCGCGGCGCTCATGCCCCGCATGTATCCTTCGACGGTATCCCAGGTCCACTCGCGTTCGGTGGTGCCGAGGATGGGTTCTATGTAGCTCGCAAGCGGTTCGAGGTTCTCTTTGCAGAATGGGGACGGGGTCATGCCGCAGTTCCCGACTACCTCGGTGGTGACGCCCTGAGCTAGCTTTATGCTGCTCTCCGGGTCTTCGAAGAGCGCGAGGTCAGAGTGACAATGGCCGTCTATGAAGCCGGGGGTGATCACACGCCCACCGATGTCCACGGTCTCGCGGGCCTTCGCCCTCGGCCTTCCTACCTCGACCACCACGCCGTCCTTGACGCCCACGTCGGCGAGGAACCAGGGGTTGCCGGTCCCATCCACGACGCGCCCGTTTTTCAAGATGAGATCCAGCATAGTCTCCTCCTACCTGACCATCCCACGGGCCGCCACACGCAGCGTCTCCACGTCTTCGTCACCGGACCTCAAATAGACCTCTTCGTGCAGGTTCACCGTGCTGCATACGTGGTTCGGGATGATCTCCACGGTGTCACCTACTTCGAGGCCGCTGCCTTCGTCGAGCGAGAGCATTCCGTGTTCCTCCGTCACCCGGTCGAGCACGGCCTCGGGATGCCCCACCACGAGCCCGAAGCCCGCGAGGTCGAGCGGCGTGACATTTGGCTGCACGTCGGTGGCGAAGGTCTTGCTGCCGCCATCTATGACGGCGAGGCCGGGGGTGGGGCGACTCACCACGGTCGCCATTACTCGGAGGGCGCACTCCTCGATAGAGCAAACCCCCATCTGGGCCTGCATCCTGTCGTAGAAGACGTAGGTGCCTGGCCGTATCTCCGTGACGCCCTCGACCGTGGCGGCGTGCTCGGCGGTCGGGGTGGACCCGAGGCTCACATCTTGTATGGGTACACCGGCGTTCCGGATCCCCTCTGCCACGGCGACCATGAACTCCCCCTCAAGACGGCCCGCTTCGGCGAGGTCCCGAGCCGGAGAACCGTCTTCGAGGACAGCGCCTCGGTACGTGTAGATGCCGGTGACGTCGAGGTTCTGTAGCGTGGCAATCTCCCGTGCCAGCCTCACGGCCTCACTGCGCGGCACTCCCGTTCGCCGCAGCCCGGAATCTACTTCCAGGCGGACTTCCAGAACTACGCCCTCCGACCCGGCTACGGCGGACATGAGGCTGGCCCCCTCCAGGCTGTCTACGGCCAGGATCAGGCGCGCTCTCCCGGACAGGCGGATCGCACGCCGTATCTTCGTCTCCGTCACCAGCGGGTAAGCGATGAAGATGTCCCCGATGCCACCCTCCGCCATGACCTCGGCCTCGGAGACCTTCGCCACGGTGATGCCAACGGCACCGGCCGCGACCTGACGCCGCGCTATGGCGGGGATCTTGTGCGTCTTCACATGCGGTCGCAAGGACACGCCGCTCGCCCGCGCGGTCTCCGCCATCTCGTCTATGTTGCGCTGCATCTTCGCCTCGTCGATCACCACCGCCGGAGTGTCGAAGATAGATTCATGCGGGACCTTTCCCAAGGTTCAAACCACCTCCCATCCGTGCGTTATCTGGTGCGCGCCTCTCTCCCCGTGCTAGCCTCGGCTTCGTCCGGCCAACTGCCGCCGTTGTACCAGTAGGCGCGGATCTCCTCTAGCTGACGCCCCTTTGTCTCGGGGGCCAGGACGTAGACGAAACCGATGGCGAACAGGGACAGCACGAGGAAGATGCCGAAGGTCAGCGAGCCACCGAGGGCGCCCAGCGCGCTCAAGAAAACGACGCCGACTATAAAGTTGGCGAAGAGGTCCGAGGTTGAGCATAGCCGAGCCTCCCTGGGTACGCAGTCGCGCGGGGAAGCTCTCGGAAGCGTATACCCACACGAGAGAACCGTATCCGAAGCTGAAACCGACGGTGAAGAGCAGGATGCCCGTCAAGGTGAAAGCCGCCGAAAGGCCCAAACCGTAGGCGAAGACCAATAGCAAATTGGCTGCGGCCATGACGCCTATGCCGCTAAGAAGGGTGGGCCTGCGCCCCCACCGATCGACCACGAGGAAAGCCGCCACCTCCGCGATGACGCCAGCCACCTGCACGAAGCCGGTCGCCACGATAGCCCCCGTCGGGCTGGTGACGCCGACGTCCTGGATGATCGTCGGGCTGTAGTAAATGATGGCGTTGATGCCGGTGATCTGTACGAGAAAGCCTAGTCCCACCACGAAGATACCAGCCTTGCGGAAACGCCCCTGGAAAAGCTCCGCGAACGAGCCTTTCTCCTCGTGGGCGAGGTCTGCTTCGATGAGTTCGGCTTCTCTCTCGGAGTCCATATCCGGGTTCACGCGGCGCAGGAGGTCCACTGCTTCCTCGCGCTGTCCGTTCATCATCAGCCAGCGGGCCGTGTCGGGAAGCCGGGCGACGAGGAGAAGCACGATCAGGGCCGGTATTGCGGAGAGCGCGAGGATCAAACGCCAGCTCTCGGTGGAGGCGAGCGCCGCGCCGACGAAGTAGGCTATGGCTATGCCCGAGGTCGTCGCTATCTGGAAGGTGACGAGCATGGAACCCCGCACCCTTATGGGGGCCGACTCCGCGATGTAAGCCGGCGCCACCACGATGGAGACCCCGATCACGAGCCCGAGCAGAAAGCGCACGGCGGTCAGAAACCACTCGTTGGGCGCGAGCCCCTGAAGACCGGCGAAAGCCGCGTACCCCACTGCTATGAACACCATCGTACGCTTGCGCCCTATGCTGTTGGAGATGCGGCCGGCGAAGAAGGCGCCCACGAGCTGCCCGAGCACCACCGCAGTGGTCACAACCGAAGTCATGAAGGTGGAGAGTCCGAAGTCCGGCACGAGGAAGAGCAAGGCGCCCGCGATAGAGCCCAGGTCGTAGCCGTAGATCAGGCCGACTATCGCCGCCGTGCCCGCGATAAGCACGTTCAGCCGGGACAAAGACCCCCGGCGCCCACCATCCCCGCCGCGGGGACCCCGCGGAACACTCTCGTTGGCCGTCACGCGACACCCCTCCCCGCCGGGAGCGTCCCCGGCATCTCCGAACGGCCCTCTCCTCGAACCGAACATTTCCTCTTCTCTACGCATAGTAAAATCGCGCACCGATATATGCAACACTACGGGAATCCCATCCAGCAGACGATGCCCCGGCAACCGCGAAAATGCTTCCGCGTCCGAAGGTTTGCACGGAATCCGGGTGAAGGGTTCGCTACGTTCGTGGATCGGGAGCCGTCTTTCTTTTCCCCGACTCCCGATCAGGACGAAACACGAAGTATTCGACCGGATTCCATATTATTTCGAGAGGGCGCGCCGGACACGGTCGAGGGCGTTCAGGCGGCAGAAGCCATAGTGGTAGAAGTCCGCGCGGGCGAGGCTAAGATCCCTTGCCAGCGACAGTTTATCCGCGAGGTTCTCAGCGGATCGGTTGTCTGGGGGCATGGGACGCAGGAGCAGGCCAAGCTTGGACGGGTCACCGATCAGAGTTCGGTAGGCGGCGAGGTCCGAGCCCACGCGGGTCGGGTCGGCAGCGTACCCCAGTGCCTCCACGGCGTCGCAGGCCCCGGCGAGCGCGGTCACGTCTATGCCCATTCGCCAACCGATGCCGGGCGCGGCCCCGCCCTCGGGCTTCCCTGTGGCGAAGCCTTTCTCCGCCCCGGAGATGTCCAGGAAAATCAAGACCGCGTGCTCTCCCGCAGCCGCCGAGACTTCGCCAGCGAGCGAGGTGACCGTGCTCGTTCGGGAGTCCAGATACCCGAGCAATTCTTCGCCGCCGAATGGTTCGAGGCGTTCGCGGGTCAGCTCGTCCGGTTCATCGTCAACTTCGCGCTCGAACCTGAGCAGCAACTCCTCGCGCACCGACCGCCGTGCCGTCTCGCCATCAACGCCGTCGCGGCTGGCGGCCTCCAGACAATGCTCGCAGAAGCACAGGCCGAGCAGAAACGTCCCCACGGCGCCGAGGTCTTCGAAGTAACGCTCGTGATGGTATCCGTGGCCGAGGCCGTGGTAGTGAAGCGACTCCGCGAAGATGTTCGAGACGCCGTAACGGGCGACGTCGGTGGCGAGTGCCCGGCAGTAGGCGCGCACCTCAGGGTTCGCGGGGCAAAGGTCGGTCAGGTAGCGGTCGCCGAAAGCGTTCTGCGTGGCGCATTCGGGATGCTCGAAGCCCAGCCTGTCGTTGTGCAGGAACACCAACCAGGCGTTCGTCTTCATTCCCCTTCTCCCCGCAGCCTCGCAGAGTTCACCCAGTGGATCGCCGCGCAACAGTTTCTCAGAGTCCCCGTCTACGAGGCTGCTCGTCCGCGGTTTCAGTAACAGTCCGTCGTAGAGGGCTGCGTTCGGCCTGAAGAACGCGGCGCCGGCTTCGAGGTAGCGGACCCTTCCTGACGGGTTGTGCGGGAAGACGTCCCTTCCGGCATGGTAGGCGGCGGCCAGGGTGATCTCCTCTACCCCAGCGCGATGCTGGACGTTCTCCAGAACGGCGTCGAGACCCTCGCCGGAGAGGTCGGTGGCGAAAGCGAACATGGACGACTTCATGCGGCCAGCCTAAACGGGAAGAAGCCCAGGAGCAAGCCCGATGCCAGATTGTCATATTATGACCTTCGTTCGCGGTCTTCGGGCATCGGCGGGTTCCAAACAGAGTCAAAGGAGGCAAGGATGAGGTTTTCGGATCTGGTCGTCGTCGTCACCGGCGGAGGCTCCGGGCTGGGGCGGCACATGTCGCGTCGTTTCGCCGCCGAGGGGGCCGCCGTCGCGGTCGCGGACCTGTCGGAGGAGGCTGCCCGTGAGGCCGCCGAGGAGATCTCCGGGTTGGGCGGCAGGGCCCTCGCCATAAAGACGGACGTCGCCGCCAGGGAAGAGGTCGAGGCGATGGTCCGGTTCGTGGGGCAAGAGCTTGGGTCCGTGGACATCCTCGTCAACAACGCGGCCAGGGCGACGGATCGGGACTTCCTCGACCTGGACGAGGAACAGTGGGAAGGGGACGTTTCCGTCGCCCTCAAGGGCTCCTTTCTATGTTCCCGCGCGGTCTTGCCGGACATGACTTCGAGGGGGTCCGGGGTCATCATCAACGTAAGTTCGGTGAACGCGCTGGGCTACTACGGCAACGAAGCCTACAGCGCGGCCAAAGCGGGCATTATCAGCCTGACGAGAAGCCTCGCCGTGCGTTACGGACCCTCTGGCGTGCGGTCGAACGCCGTGGTTCCGGGG
>JACDGB010000154.1 GCA_013815485.1 Rubrobacter sp. | reverse complement strand
GGGGTCGTGGTCTCGCGAGGCTCCTCGGTGAAGCGTATGCGCGAACCTTCGAGGATTTCGAGCGTCGCCGGGCCTGGGACGGGGAGCGGGCCGTGGGCCGCCTGTACGATGCCGTGTCCCATCGGCAGCGGAGCGCAACTCACGCTATCCACGCCGAGCAACTCCAGCGCGACGCAACTTCCCACTACGTCCACGATGGAGTCCACTGCCCCGACTTCGTGGAACGTGACCTCGTCCGGCGGCTGGCCGTGGACCGCGCCCTCGGCGACCGCCAGACGCCGGAAAGCCTCGACGGCACGAGACGACGCCCGCTCCGGAAGATTCGCGTTTTCGATGAGGCTTCGTATGTCCTGGAAGGTGCGGTGAATGCGTTCCTCCAGATACTCGACCCTGGCCCGGAGTGCCCCGATGCCGTTTATCTGCGTGGGTTCGGTGATGAGTTGGAAAGGTATGCCGAGCGTTTCTAGGCTTCGGGTGATCTCGTCTAGCGGTGCTCCGGCGGCGATGAGGCTGGCGAGGATCATGTCCCCGGCCGCGCCACCCACGGGCTGGAAGTGGATGTGCGTCAGAGGACGTTCATTCGGGAGTTCAATTTCCCCGGAGGTAGTAGAAGGGCGCGTAGAGAAAGTCCAGGTATGCGCTGGCTGTCTCGGAGATCACGGCTTCGAAGACTTCGCGCTGCTTGACTCGCTCGTCGGCGAGAGCCCGCGCGTTGCGGTAGAAGGTGTCCGGTGTTGGATCCTGGATCATATCCCCGGTCAGTTCCGCGAGCGTGAGGGTGTAGTTGGTGTTTCGTTCGCGCACGATGCCGACGACGTTCACGCCTGCCCGGTACGGTGCCTGAATCGCTTCGACGAAATCACCCGCTGCGCGATGGTCAAACAATCCGGATCCCCTCTCCGGTGCTTTTGCTGGTCAATCCCGGCCGGGTTTTCCGTTGGAGATCTTGCGTGCCATCAACAGAGAGATGGTGAGTAAGACGGCGAGCAGGATGAGGGGCTTGGGGTCGCTCTTCACGGCGTCCGTGAATGGGGCGGGGTTTCGCTCCCTGCCTGCCTCGCCGGCCATGCGAGCCTGGCGTTTCGCGGAGTCTGCGAGGTTCTTTCCGAACCGGATGACGGCGTCCTTGACGCGGTTCTTTACTTTATCGCCGACTTGCTTTCCGATGTATTGTGGTTCGGTGTGCTTCTTGAGGTCCTTCACATCCGGGGCCATGCGGCTCCGGATCTCGAACATCTCCCGCTCTATGCGCTCCGGTATCTCGCTCACGACTTGAACTGCCCCTTTATCCAGTTGACGTTCTGCTGGAGGGTCTGGATCGTCCGGTGAGGCTTGGGATCCAGACTCCTCAAGGCATTCGCGCCAGCTCCGGCGATGACGCCCCCGATAACGAGCAGTATGACAGCGATGATGCCAGCCGAGGCCCATGGCGGGAACCCGGCGGCGTTCATGGTGTACATCCCCGCCAGGAAGAAGAACACCAGGAACAACAACAGAAAGACCACCCCGGTCACCAACAGCCCGATCGCCACCCCAGCCTGTCGGCCAACCGGCGTCAACTCTATCCTCGCCACCTCGATCTGCTTGGCGACCAGTTCCTGCACCTGGGGCCTTAAAGCGTCAATGATCTCCTTGACGCTGCGATCCGAAGGTCCCGAATCCTCGCGTAACTCCCGACCGAACTCCGCAACCCGCTCTCGCTGCTCCGTCATCGGCCCTCCTTCTTCTCGGTTACGATGTCCAGACTATACATCCGTCGTCTCTCCAACGCTTTCCTAAATACCCTCGTCATGCGCCCGGTAATCTCGCCGGCCCCTCATCTTCGGAGCGGGTGACTTTCGTAGCCAAGATATCATAAAGCACGCAGGGTCTCGTGATTGATGTAATATGAACGCGGGTATACAAAGGTCTGCAAAGCGCGATTCGGTGGCTTTTGCGTTGGGGAAGAGGAGAATGAATCCTATTAATTAGGAAAAGGAGAGGCTGTTGAAGCTGTATTCGGCGCTTGGACTGATCCCCGGCGATATCGTGGCGTTTGCTGGCGCGGGCGGGAAAACGAGCACCATACGTGAGATCTGCTCCGAGCTAAAACAGGATGGGTACACGGCGATCGTGGCCCCGACGACTAAGATGCTTCTCGGAGAAGCGGACGGCATCGGCCCGCTCGTGACTGCCGATAGCCTCGATGAACTGGGATCCCAGGCCAAAACCGCGATCTCCGGCTCCGGAACCGCCGTCCTGGGAAGCGGCCTGCTCCCGAAGGACCGCATCGCGGGCGTCGAGCCCGCCTGGTTCCCCGCACTCTCACCACTCGCTGACTTCGTGCTCGCCGAGGCCGACGGCTCCCGCCATCGCCCTCTCAAGGGGACCGCGGACCACGAACCCGCCCTCCCCGACGGGACCACGCTCATCGTGGCCGTCGCCAATATCAGCGCACTCGGCAAAACGGTCGGCGAAGAGCACATCCACCGCCCGGCGCTTTTCTCCGAACTAACCGGCGTGGGCGCCGGACAGAGTGTCACCGCCAACGCCTTCGCCCGCGCCCTGGCCCACGGTTCTCTCGGACGCCTCCCCGTCGGCGCGCGCCCCGCCGTCCTCATAACCGGCGTCGAACCTGGCTACACCATGGCCGACGCCTCGATAATTACCCGCGCGCTCTGGCGCATGGGCATCAGCAAAGTCGTCCTCGCCTCTCTCCCCGAATCCCCGGCGCAAGTCTGGGTCCCCTGACTCCGTATACAGATTGAGGATTCGCTCCGTTGGCGGTGCGCGCAGCCGTGAAGGAAAACACGACGCACTGATATGCTGAATCCTTAAAGGATCCTAAGAGAACCGCGCTTGACACAGATAGCATCCCTCCAGTATGATTGTTTCATAAATACATAACAAAGCATCGGGGGTGGTTGTGGTGGCTGTCTGGTTGGACGTTGACGCGAGGAGTGGGGTTCCTATCTACGTGCAGATCGTGTCACAAGTCCGGCACGCGGTGGAGATTGGGAGCCTGACGAGTGGGGACAGGTTGCCGACGGTGCGGGCCCTCGCCGGGGATTTGACCGTGGCGCCGAACACGGTAGTGAAGGCTTACAACGAGTTGCAACGGGTCGGTCTCATAGAGAGCCGGGCTGGCGTGGGCACGGTCGTGGCCGGGGGCTTGGGGGAGATGGCGCGGGAGCATCGGGTGGATGCGCTGTACGAGCGGCTGGATGTCCTCGTGCGCGACGCGGCGGGGATGGGGGTCACGGAGGACGAACTCTGGGAACGCTTCGAAGCCGCGTTCGAGCGGTTGCACGAGCGGACGAGCCCGTCGGCGAGCCGGGAGGAGAAATAGTGGAGCGGAGGACCGGGAGCGGCCCTCGAGGCCGAGGAACTCGTCGTCCGGTGCGGCGGGAAGACGGCGGTGGAAGGCCTGAATCTGTCGGTGGAGCGTGGTTCGGTGTACGGGTTCCTCGGGCCGAACAGGGTGAGAAAGGCCATGATCGCATTGACGAGACCTCTCCAGCAGGACAAAAAAAGGCCGCGTTTCATAGACGCGGCCCTCAATCATAAAGTTCCCAGGTCTTGTTAGCTCGGGTCTACCGCGCCGACGTAGCCGGGGACGTCGGATATGGGTGTCTCCGTGATGATCCCGAAGTAGGTGGATGAGTGGATCATGGTCCCGTATCCGGTGGCGATGCCGACGTGGGAGATCCCGTAGCCTGCCTCGTCGAAGAACACCAGGTCGCCCGCCGCTCCCGCGGAGGGTACGCCGTAGCTGTACTGGGCGGCCGGATCGTCGGGCAGATATACGCCTTGGCTACCGTAAACCGCCGAAGTGAAGCCCGTGCAGTCAAGGCCGTAGGCACCGTATGGCGTCCCGATATAGGAATACGCCTCGTCCACGGCGGCCTGGCCCGTATCGTACGCTTGCGCCTCCCCTGCGGACAGCGCGACGAACGCAGCCGACATCAGGGCACAACAAAACAAGGTGGCGACACTATGCCGCATATGAATTACCCCCTCCAAATTGCTTTCACACAACGGTCACGGATGCTAGCAAAGATGTTCGGCAATGTCAGGCGATTCGCGGAAATTTTTCGTACACGATAATCTCGAAGTGCGTATGCGCGTCCACCACATGCGAGTCGCGGGATGGTGGACGGACACCCTCGCGGAACATTCGCACGGTTGCCGCTAAACTGTGCTTTTGCAGGATATTGGAGAGCGGACCCGAGACGAAGGAGGCCATGCGAATCCGCTATGCGAAGCCGCAAGAAGGAGGAGTTTCTCCGCGTTCAAAAATATTCGGAAATCGTCTCGAAAGCTCTTGATGCAGTTCAGTATTTTTCGGAGTCGCGTCCGGATTGGGCTGAGGTGAGGGATTCAGTTACCGGATCCGATGGTCGTTTCGCCCCGAGTCCCACGGGACAACTGCACGTCGGGAACCTCCGCACCGCGCTGCTCGCGTGGCTTTTCGCGCGATCGGCGGGGGCGCGTTTCCTGATGCGGGTGGAGGACCTCGACCGCCCCCGCGTGAGGCCGGGAGTGGAAGAAGCCCAACTCGGCGACCTCCGCGTGTTGGGGCTCGACTGGGACGGCCCGGTGGCGCGCCAGTCGGAGCGGATGGGGTTGTACGAAGAGGCCATCTCGCTGCTCGATGATGAGGGATTTCTGTACCCTTGCTACTGCACGCGGGCCGAGGTCCGGGCCGCCGCGTCCGCGCCGCATGGCATCTCCGCCGCCGACCGCTATCCCGGAACCTGCCGCGACCTGACGGCAAAGGAGCGCGCCGAACACGAAGCAGCCGGGCGTCCGCCAGCATTGCGCGTGTGGGCCGAAGGGACGAGCATCGTGTTCGAGGACCTGCTGCTTGGAAGGCAGGAGAACGCGGTGGACGACTTCGTGGTGCGGCGCAACGACGGCGCGCCCGCGTACCAGCTTGCCGTGGTGGTAGACGACGCGGCGCAGGGCATCGGGGAGGTCGTGCGCGGCGCTGACCTGGCGGACTCGACCCCGCGCCAGCTACTGCTCCACCGGTTGCTCGGCTTGCCAGAGCCTCGCCATGCTCACGTTCCGCTCGTCCTCGGACCCGACGGCCAGAGACTCGCCAAGCGTCACGGCGCCATTTCGCTTGGAGATCAACTCGCGCAGGGCGAAGACCCCGAGAACGTTCTCGCATGGATGGCTGTCTCACTCGGTCTCGCGGAGTTTGGGGAGCGGCCGGCGGCGTGGGATCTCCTGTCCCGATTCGACCCGGACGAATTGCCGCAAGAGCCAACCGTCTGGTCCCCTGAGCCTGTAAAATGAGCGGAGCCGCGACAGAGGAGTACACCATGACCATAGCCCAGAAACATGATGGCCTTATCCAGTATATCCAGGATAATCTTGGGGAGAGGATCGTCGCTCTGAGG
>JACDGB010000153.1 GCA_013815485.1 Rubrobacter sp. | reverse complement strand
CAACTGGCGTACTACCTGATCCTGGCTCTCTTCCCGCTCATCCTGGTGGTGTTCTCGCTCATGGGAACCTTCGGCAGCGAACAACTCGCCTCGGACCTGCTCGGGTACTTCCGGCGGGTCATGCCAGAGGATGTCTTCGGGCTCATACAAGAGTACATGAAGCCCATCCTCAGCGGGGAAAAAGAGGCGCCGGGGCTATTGTCGTTCGGTGTTCTGTTCACGATATGGTCGGCCTCCGGGGCGTTCTCCGCCATGATAAACGCCCTCAATCGCGCCTACGACGTGCAGGAGACGCGGCCTTTCTGGAAGGTAAAGGGCCTCGCCATCCTAATGACGCTGGGGCTCTCGGCGCTCGTGCTAATAGGCGTGCTGCTGCTCGTCGCCGGTGAGCCAATCGGCCGAGCTGTCGCCGACGTCTTCGGGCTCGGCTCGGTCTTCGTGTTCGCGTGGGAGATCGTGCGCTGGCCGGTAGCGCTTCTTTTCATGGTGTTGACGGTCGCGTTGCTCTTCTACTTCGCCCCGAACGTTGGGCAGCCGTTCCGGTGGATCACGCCCGGCGGTCTCGTCGGGGTTCTGCTGTGGATACTGGCGAGCGTGGCGTTCAGCCTCTACGTGAACAACTTTGGCTCCTACGACGAGACGTACGGTTCCATTGGCGTCGTCATCGTGCTGCTGCTCTACCTGTACATCGCCTCACTCACCATCCTCTTCGGCGCCACCCTCAACGCCACGCTGGTCAGGATGAAAGAGGAGATCTCCGGCCAGCAAATCCTCGACGCCGAGCCCGCCGGTGACAAGCCCGAGATCCTCAACGAAGCGTCGGTAGAGGAGATCCGCAACCAGAAGACGTAGCCGCGAGCCACGCTGTAAGGGCCGCTAGCCGTTTGATATAATCTCGCGCGGAGGAGTGGCCGAGTGGCCGAAGGCGGCACCCTGCTAAGGTGTTATACCTCTAAACGGGGTATCGAGGGTTCGAATCCCTCCTCCTCCGCTCCGAAAAGCACCTCATTTGCGGCAACAACGCGGAGACGAAAGGCGGGCCGGGATCTCTCCCAGCCCTTACTACACCAACGGGTACACCAACGCGGCCCGAGAGTCTCTTGTCTCATCCCGCCCGTCTCTCGCGCACTGGGATTACTTCACATTGGTGGACGCTTTTTCGCTAGTCCGGCGTGACGCTCGATCTGATCGCCCGAAAAACACAGCGGTTACGTTCATCCGCGCCGAACGAACCGAAGCGGCTCATGGCGGCTGGAACCTCCCCGGCCCGCGAACTGGTACACGCCCGTATCTTGCCGAAGGCCGATGAAAGCCAGGAGGGAGCAGACCGGGTGGATGAAGAGGTGGCCGCGACCTGGGTGAAGTTCGTCTTCTTCGCGCCATCCATATCATCGTCTCATAAGATATGGAGCTTCGGGAGGGACATTCTTCAGCCACCTGCGCGTGTAAACTACCCGGAAGAATGTCGGGTAAAGGTGGGAAAATGAGCATCATGCCGGACGCGGCGCGAAGCAACGTCGAGCGGGCGGACTTCATAGGCATGGACCGGCTCCTCTCGGACGGGGAGCGGGAGGTCAGGGACCGGGCGCGGGCGTTCGTGGACGAGAAGGTCATCCCGATGGCCGCTGATCACTGGGACCGGGCTGAGTTCCCGTTCGAGCTGTTGCCGGGTCTCGGGGAGCTTGGGATCATGGGCGGAACCTTGTCGCCCGAATACGGTTGCGCCGGCATGAACAACGTGGCCTACGGGCTGGCGATAGCTGAACTGGCTCGCGGATCGGGGAGCCTCTCCACTTTCCTGCACGTCCAGAGCGGGCTTGCGATGACGGCCATCAACGAGCTTGGCTCCGAGGAGCAGAAACAGAAGTGGTTGCCTCAGATGGCTAGGTGCGAAAAGGTCGGCTGCTTCGGCCTCACCGAGCCCGATGCCGGCTCCGACCCCGGCTCGATGACGACGACCGCCAGGCGTCACCCTGACGGCGGCTACGTCCTCGATGGGGAGAAACGTTGGATCGGCAACGCCTCCTTCTCCGACGTAGCCGTGATCTGGGCCCGCACGGATGACGGCAAGATCTCCGGCTTCCTCGTCAGTGGCGACGGCCCCGGCTTCCGCGCCGAAGTCATCCCCCGCAAGGGCTCCCAACGCGCCGCCTGGCAAACTCACATCACCCTGGAAAACTGCCGAGTCCCGGAGGAGGATCGCCTGCCGGGAGCGACGGGCCTCGGTTCGACTTTCTCCATCCTGACGCACTCGCGTTACGGCGTCGGTTGGGACGGCCTCGGGCAAGCGTCGGACTGCTACGAGGTCGCGCTTTCGTACGCGAAGAGGCGCGAGCAGTTCGGGAGGCCGATAGCGTCCTTCCAGCTCGTGCAGCAGAAGCTGGTGGAGATGGTCACGGAGATCTCACAGTGCCAGCTACTCGCCATCCACATGGGCCGCCTGAAGGACGATGGCGCCCTCGACCCGGCGACGGTCTCGATGTTCAAGATGAACAACGTGGCGAAGGCGCGCCGGATCTCCGCTTTCGCCCGCGACGTGCTCGGGGGCAACGGCGTGCTGCTCGACTACCGGGTGATGGAGCACATGGCGGACATCGAAGGCGTCTATTCATACGAGGGCACCAACGATGTGAACACACTGATAGTGGGCCAGGCCATAACCGGTCACAAAGCCTTCGCCTGAGTAGCGGCTGAGGCTTCCGAGCGGCGGCGAAGAACCCTCGCCGTTTTATCCCTCTTCCCCGGACTATAATGCGCTGGCACAGAGAAGTTTAGATCATGCGCGTTTGACATCTGGTGGAATTTCGGGTGAACATTCGATGAAAAACCGCTTCGCGGTCCTGAAGATCCATAGCCACGACCCCGACCTGCAACGCAGGGGACGGGTGCTGGCGATCATCCTCGCGTTGATGCTGGCTACCACGGCAACCCTTGCCATCGTAAACGTGGTGCAGGGAGATACGCAGTACAACCGTTCCAACGTCATCTACTCCCTCATCGTGGTGGCGTTTTTCGCGCTCAACAGAGCAGGTTACGTGTCGACCGCCGCCCTCCTCACCGTAATGCTCGTCACCACGGGGTCATTGTTGCTGCTGGTGGAAAACACGGACCAGGGCACCCGCTTCATCGTCATGTGCATACCGATCCTGATCGCCAGCTTCCTGGTGGTGTCGTGGGGCGGTCTCGTGGTCGCCGCGCTGCTGCTCAGCGTGGAAGGGATCATTCAGGGCTTCGCCAACGAAGCCCTTCCTTCGTTGTTCGCGCTCCTGTTCGTGGCCTTGCTCGCCTTCATGTTCTCCGGCAGCCTGAACCGCGCCTACCTCGACACCAGATACCAGGCCCTGCACGACCGTTTAACCGGCATGCCCAACCGCGCGCTGTTCCTCGACCGTTTGCAACACGCCCTGGACCGCGCGAACCGGGACCAGAGTGCCTGCGCGGTGCTGTTCATGGACCTCGACGACTTCAAGGTCGTGAATGATTCGCTGGGCCACGAGGCGGGCGACGAGCTACTCGTGGATGTATCGCAACGCCTGCAAGGGTGCCTGCGGCTGGGAGATACCGCCGCGCGCCTCGGCGGCGACGAGTTCACCCTTCTGCTGGAGAACATATCGGACGTCAGCGACGCCGTGCGCGTCGCCGAACGCATCACGGAGGCGCTGGCATCCCCGGTCGAACTACGCAACCAGCGCATTTTCGTCTCCACGAGCACGGGCATCGCCCTGGCTACCGGTGCCAATTCACAACCGGGCAACCTGCTAAGAGACGCTGACGTGGCTATGTACGCAGCCAAAAAGGAAGGCAAGGGCGGCTACAAGCTCTTCAACGTCAGCATGCACACCAGGGCGCTGAGACGGTTGAGCCTGGAAGACGCCCTAAGACGCGCTCTCGAACGCCAGGAATTCGAGGTTTACTACCAGCCCAAAGTACTCGTCTCGACGGGTGAAATCGTCGGCATGGAAGCCCTCGCGCGCTGGCGCCATCCCAAGTACGGTCTCATCGGCCCGGAGGAATTCATACCGCTCGCTGAAGAGACGGGCTTGATCCTCCCAATCGGCCAGTGGGTGCTGCGTGAAGCCTGCCGTCAGACCCGCGCGTGGCAGGATCAGTTCTCCCCTATCCCACACCTAGTTACCAGCGTAAACCTCTCCGTGAAGCAATTCCGTCAGCCCGACCTGACGGCGATGCTCGCGGCAACTCTCGCGGAGACAGGGTTGGACCCGCGCTACCTTCAACTGGAGATCACGGAAAGCGTGGTCGTGGACGACATCGAGTACGCCGTCTCCCTCCTCCACGATCTGAAGAGCCTGAACGTCGAACTCGCCATTGACGATTTCGGCAAGGGCTACTCTTCCCTGGAATCATTGAGCCGGTTTCCGGTGGACTATTTGAAGATAGACAGGGCCTTCGTGAAGGAGCTCGGGGTAAGGGATCAAGACGCCGCAATTGCGAAACTGGTCATCGAACTCGCTCACGCGGTAGGCATGAAAGCCGTCGGAGAAGGCGTGGAGACGACCGAACAACTGGCGCTGTTAAGAGAACTGGGGTGCGATCTCGCCCAGGGTTTTTATTTCCAGGAACCCCTGCCAAGCGAAGCGGCAATGATGTCCTTCGCCCATCCCGCAAACGGCGCGGGCGACAACCTCCCGTAACAATGAACCTTCCAGCTAGCCGTCCTTACCCGCGTGACCGTGCGTACATCACTGCCCTCCGCGCGCCGTTCGATGGGATAGACTCCAGTATATGCAAACTGCACATATACAAAATGTTCCTGACGCGCCTCTGACGTTGCGCGATGGCACGCGAGTGCTGGTGCGTGGGATCCAGCCCGAGGACGCCGCCGGGTTGCAACGCCTCGTAAAGCGGTCGAGCGACCGTTCCGTAGAGCTACGCTTCTTCGGTCCCATGAAGGGAGGGTTATCCGCCGCGATGGCCTCGAAGTTCGCCGGCGTGGACGGCACGAACCGGTTCGCGCTCGTCGCGCTGGACCCGGAAGAGAGAAGCGAGATCATAGGCGTCGCCCGCTACGAGCGCGAGGGAGACACTGACGGTGCCGAGTACGCAGCCCTGGTCGAAGACCGATTCCAGGGCAAATGGCTAGGCATCGGATTGACTCGTCTGCTCATAGAGGCGGCCCGCGAGAGGGGCATCGGACGTCTGCACGCCCTGGTGATGTACGAGAATACCCCGATGCTGCGGCTGCTCCGGAGCCTCGGTCTGCCGGAAAGAGAGCGTTGGCAGGACGGTGCCAGGCGCGTCGAGATAGACCTCGTCTGAAAGAGCCCGTGGTCCGGCGACGCACTTCCGGCTATCCACTGGTTGAGGACGGCGGAAGGCCAAGTTGCTCCAGCAAGCGCGCCGTGCTGGTGCCCCCGCCGTGTTCCACGAATAAGCCCCCGG
>JACDGB010000011.1 GCA_013815485.1 Rubrobacter sp. | reverse complement strand
TGAACCCGAAAGGGCGCGTGCGGACAGACCTCCGAGTCCTCAAGAACGGAGATGATGTCTTCGTGGACACCGGTCCCGAAGGGGTGGAAGCGGCGAAGGAGATACTGGGCCGCTACGCTCCGTTCTCCCGCGTGAAGATGGAGGATCTATCTACTGCGGACGAACCGTGGGCCATCATCGGCCTTTACGGGCCACAGGCGAGGGAACTCCTCGGAGACCTGGATCCCGCCGAGCACGAGGCCGTCCGGGTGGAGATCGGCGGCTTTGCCTTGCTCGTCGCGGGCGTCGCGGCGCCGGTTGGCGGGTACGATGTGATCTGCGCTCCGGGCTCCCTGCCAGCAGTCCGCGAGTATCTGATCGGAGCCGGAGCCACGCCCGCCGGAAGCGACGCCTACGAAACCGCCCGAATAGCAGCAGGCATCCCCCGCTTTGGCGCGGACATCACCCCAGACAATTTCCCCGGCGAGTCGGAGAACTTTCTGCAACGAGCCGTCAGCTTCGGGAAGGGTTGCTACCCCGGCCAGGAGACGGTTGCGCGGATGCACTACCGCGGAAGCCCGAACAAGAAACTCTACCGCTTCGAACTGGAGCCCGGCTCGATGGAGCCGCCGGAGGCTGGAGATGAAATCCTTCAAGGCGAGAAGAAGCTGGCCGGCCCGGTGCCCTCAGTGGACGTGGTCGGCTGGCTCTCCTCGGTGGCTCCGCTTCCGGTGGATGGGAAAGTCTACGCGCTCGGCTATCTCTCCCGCAAGGCAGACCCTGAATCCTCCATGAGGGCGAGAGACGCGAGGGTACTCGCCGTGACTCCGGCATGAATCTGCGACGATAAGCGGATCGTGGCCGAGAACACGGACACCCTTTCACCGGCGGAGCGCAGCGAGATGATGAGCCGTGTCCGCAACAAGGACACGAAGCCCGAGATGCGGGTCCGCCGTCTGGTTCACTCGCTAGGATACCGGTACCGGCTCCATTACGGCAGTCTTCCGGGACGTCCGGACATCGCCTTCCCGGAGAGGAGGAAGGTCATCTTCGTCCACGGGTGCTTCTGGCATCGGCACGAGGGCTGCTCGCGCTGCCGGATGCCGAAGTCCCGCCGGGAATACTGGGCTCCAAAGCTGGAGAAGAACCGGTTGCGCGACATCGAGACCCGGGCCAAACTGGAGGAGTTGGGCTGGGACGTGCTGGTGGTCTGGGAGTGCGAGACGGAGGAGGCCGCCGGGTTGCCTGGCCGCATCATGAGTTTTCTGGAGGACTTTTGAGATCGGTCGAGCTATTCGCCGGAGCCGGGGGAATGGCGATGGGTATATCGGATGCTGGCTTTACCCATGAAGCCGTGGTTGAGTGGGACCGCCACGCCTGCGACACCATCCGCGAGAACCAGCGTCTCGGGGTGGAGCCGGTCGTGAATTGGCCCTTGCATGAAGCCGACGTGCGGGCGTTCGACTACTCACGCATCGGCGAAAGCCTGGACTTGATCGCCGGAGGCCCACCCTGTCAGCCTTTCTCGCTCGGCGGCAGGCACCGGGGTTGGAACGACGAGCGCGACATGTTCCCCGAGATGGTGCGCGCCGTGCGCGAACTCGAACCGAAAGCCATCATCGTCGAAAACGTGAGGGGGCTGATGCGGCAAGCCTTCGCCCGGTACTTCGAGTACATCGTGTTGCAGATCTCATACCCCGAAATCCCGCTCAGAAGGGATGAAGCGTGGAGCGATCACCTCTCCCGCCTGGAGCGCCATCACGTCCACGGCCAAAAGAATGGACTCTTCTACCACGTGGTCTTCGGGATGCTCAACGCCGCCGATTATGGCGTGCCGCAGAAGCGCGAGAGGGTGTTTATCGTGGGCTTCCGCCAGGATCTCAAAGCGGAGTGGTCCTTCCCGAAGGCGACTCATTCGCTGGATGCGCTGCTCTGGGATCAATGGGTGACCCGAGAATACTGGGACCGGCACGAAATCCTGAAGAAGGATCTTCCGCCACAGCCGCCGAAGCTAGAAGGCAGAATATCTCGCCTCGGAACCCTCTTCCCACCTGATGAACTTCCCTGGGCGACGGTTCGGGACGCCATCTCAGACCTGCCGGACCCGGAGGATGTCATTCTCGCCGCGCAAGTACCGAACCACGAGTTCAATCCTGGAGCGCGCTCCTATCACGGGCACACCGGAAGCCCGCTCGACGGTCCCGCAAAGACGCTGAAGGCCGGAGATCATGGGGTGCCAGGCGGCGAAAACATGCTGGCCCGCTCCGATGGGAGCGTCCGCTACTTCACCGTCAGGGAGAGCGCACGGTTGCAGACGTTCCCCGACGACTACGTCTTCCACGGCTCCTGGACGGAGACCATGCGGCAGTTGGGCAACGCCGTGCCGGTGTCGTTGGGGCGCGTGGTCTCCAAAGAAGTCGGTCGGTGTCTTCGGAAAACGAAATACCATCCCACCATCTCACGACAAGAAAACCGTAGTGTCTGAGACTCCATACAACCCTCTGGACAAGAAGAACCTGGGGATAAGCGTCGCCGACGCGATGCTTGCAAGGCCGGTGTCTCCTCTGACACCAGGAGATCGCTTCCTCGGCGCCGGCATCTACGCCATCTACTACGTGGGAGATTTTCCATCATACGCGCCTGTGGCCGAGCGAAACCATGACGGACGTTTCGAGGCTCCAATCTACGTCGGCAAAGCCATACCTCTGCCGGTGCCCGTAGAGGAGGCGGCCTGGGCGTCACTACCGGACCCGTGCTGTTCCGAAGATTAAACGAGCACGCGCAATCCATCGCCCAAGCGGAAAACCTGGAACTCTCGGACTTCTCCTGCCGCTACCTGGTTGTGGACGACATATGGATACCTCTCGGCGAATCGCTGCTCATAGAGAAGTTCGCGCCCATCTGGACTCGACCGTCGAGGGTTTCGGCAACCATGACCCCGGAAGTGGAAGATACAACTCCCAGAAACCACCCTGGGACGTGGTGCATCCTGGTAGACCCTGGGCGGACAGGCTGAGAGAGAACAGAAGATCCAAGCAAGAGATCCTCACTATTCTGAGCTTGCGGCTCTCAGGAGCAACAGAGGGAGATGGCGCGTGAGGCCGCCCGAAGACTGCACGAACATCGAGGATGTCCGCCGGGCCATAGACGCGCTCGACCGCGAGATCGTCGTCCTGATCGGCCACCGCGCCCGCTACGTCGAAAAGGCGGCGGAGTTCAAGACCAGCAATCAGAGCGTCCGCGCCCCCGAACGCCAAGCCGCGATGCTCGCCGAACGACGCCGGTGGGCCGAGGAGAACGGGCTCGAACCAGGTGTGATCGAGGAAGTTTACCGGACCCTGATCTCCCACTTCGTGGACCGCGAGATGCAACGCTGGCGAGAGACGGAATGACCCCGGCGAACCGGCTTCGGCACTTTATCGGGAACCATTCCCAGTAGATGCCGGTCACCTCCCTTTTCCGGTGTTACAAGCGTGTCTCGATGAATCGTGCTGACAATGGTTCCCGAGAGGCACGCGCGTGGCGTGACCTGGATCACTAAATCCTTATAAACAGCGGGTTTTCGCGGATTTCAGGAAAAGTTCTTGCTCGTGATCTGTTTATGTTGTTAGGGGTAGGTGACTGTGGTTAAATAGCCTTGCTGTAGCAAAGTTTTACATTGGTGAGAGTCGGAGGTCCGGTGCTAAACATAGAAGGTTTGCGCATTGAGATAGACGGGCAGGAGATCGTGAAGGGTCTCGACATGGAAGTCGGGACGGGTGAGATACATGCCATCATGGGCCCAAACGGCTCCGGTAAAAGCACCCTCTCCAACGTGCTGATGGGCCATCCGCGCTACGACGTAACGGCAGGCTCCATAACCTTCCGGGGTGAGGATGTGTTCGAGTTGGAGGCCGACGAGCGGGCCAAGTTGGGCATGTTCCTCGCTTTCCAGTATCCGAGCGAGGTGCCGGGAGTCTCCGTGGCGAACTTCTTGCGGACGGCGGTTAACTCGGTGCGCGAGAAAGAGTTGTCTCCGATGGAGATGTACAAGCTCATCCAGGAAAAGATGAAGATCATGCAGATGGACCCCAAGTTCGCCGAGCGGTATTTGAACGAGGGTTTCTCCGGCGGCGAGAAGAAGCGGAACGAGATCCTCCAGATGCTCATGCTCGAACCCAAGCTCGCCATCATGGACGAGACCGACTCGGGGCTGGATATAGATGCTCTTCAGGTCGTGGCGAAGGGCGTGAACGAGCTTCGCGGGCCTGAGTTCTCGGCCATCGTCATCACGCACTACCAGCGGATTTTGAGGTACATCGAGCCGGATAGAGTCCACGTCATGCTCGACGGGCGGCTCGTGACCTCGGGCGGCAAGGAGCTGGCCGACGCGCTGGAGGAGAAGGGTTACGACTGGGTGCGCCAGGAATTCGGCGCCGGTACGCACAGCTAGGAAAGGGGAGGACATGCCAGAAGACAAGACAATTCAGGAGCTCGGGCTAGACGAGTACAAATTCGGGTTTCACGACCCGGAAGACTACTTCTTCAAGACCCCGAGGAAGGGCATAGACCCGGAGATCGTCGCCATGATCTCCAAGCACAAGGATGAGCCGGAGTGGATGCTCGAGTTCCGCTTGAAGGCGCTTGAGTCGTTCTTCGAGAAGCCGACCCCGACCTGGGGCGGCGACCTCTCGGAGATGGACTTCGATGAGATCTACTACTACATCCGCCCGATGGAGAACCAGGGCCGTACCTGGGACGACGTGCCAGAAGACATCAAGAATACCTTCGAGAAGCTGGGCATCCCCCAGGCCGAGAGGGAAAGCCTCGCCGGCGTCGGCGCGCAGTATGAGTCCGAGGTCGTCTACCATTCCCTGAAGGAAGAGTGGGAGAAGTCCGGCGTTATCTTCACGGACATGGACAGTGGGCTGCGCGAGCATGAGGACGTCGTGCGCGAGTATTTCGGCAAGACCATCCCGCCGGACGACAACAAGTTCGCGGCGCTGAACAGCGCGGTCTGGTCTGGTGGCTCGTTCGTGTACGTCCCGCCGGGGGTCCACATTGACATCCCGTTGCAGGCGTACTTCCGCATCAACGCGGAGAACATGGGGCAGTTCGAGCGGACGCTCATCATCGCCGACGAGGGATCTTCGGTTCACTACATCGAGGGCTGCACGGCCCCGACGTACACCTCGAACTCGCTGCATTCGGCGGTCGTCGAGCTTATAGCGAAGCCGAACGCGCGCATCCGCTACTCGACGATCCAGAACTGGTCGCTCAACACCTACAACCTGGTGACCAAGCGGGGTGTCGCGCACGAGAACGCCACCATCGAGTGGGTTGATGGGAATCTGGGCTCCAAGCTGACGATGAAGTATCCGGCGGTTTATCTGGTGGGCGAGGGCGCGCGGGGTGAGATCCTCTCTGTCGCCTACGCCGGTGACGGACAGCATCAGGACGCGGGCGGCAAGGTCGTTCACGCCGCGCCGAACACCTCTTCTCTCATTACCTCCAAGTCCATCTCGAAGGGGACCGGACGTTCGACGTATCGCGGGCTTCTGAAGGTGCATGAGGGGGCCGTTGGTTCCAAGAGCCGGGTCGAGTGCGATGCTTTGCTGCTGGACGAGCAGGCGCGGACGGACACGTATCCGTACATCGAGATCGAGGAGAAGAAGGTCAACACCGAGCACGAGGCGACCGTCTCGAAGGTCGGCGAAGATCAGCTCTTCTACTTGATGAGCCGCGGTTTGAGCGAGGAAGCCGCCATCGCGATGGTCGTCAACGGCTTCATCGAGCCGATAGCGAAGGAGCTTCCGCTCGAGTACGCCATCGAGTTGAACCGCCTGATCCAGATGGAGATGGAAGGTTCGGTCGGCTAAGGAACTGGTTACTTGTAAGCAAGCTCGGAGCAATTTTTGGGGCGGGCTCCTTCGGAGTCCGCTCTTCTTGTAAAGGCGAGAGGCACGTCTTATGGCTGAACTGCGTGAGTTCTACGATGGAGACGACGACAACGCGCACATCGAGTTCCAGAAATGGCGACAGCAACATCAAGACGGCTACTTCCTGAATTACAAAGGTCCGAGCAACATACTGATACACCATGTGCTTTGTTGGCATCTACGTGATCCAACGGATTTGGATCGCAGCGAAGATCCGAGCAGTTTGACCCGGCTGAAGAAGGTTTGTTCTACAGATCGCGACACACTGAGGCAGTGGGCCAGGGGAAAAAGTGTAAAGAATTTGAAGCAGTGTCAGGATTGTATGTAGACCAGATTGGGCGAGATTAGCAGGTCTGATCCATCTCGTAAGTCAAGGAAAGGTGATACATGAGCGCGAACGGCGTGCCGGAGGTTCTGAAAAATAGTATGAGCGTGGAGAGCGTGAAGGCTCTCTCGTCGTTCAAGGATGAGCCGGGCTGGCTCACGGAGAAGCGCCTCGATGCGTGGAGGACTTTCGAGGAACTACCGATGCCAACCCTGCGCGACGAGTCGTGGCGTTATACGGATATCTCGGACATCAGCCCCGCCGATTTCACGGCCTACGCTCCGAGCCCGGACGTGACGAGCGAGGACGATCTCCCATCCGCCGTGCAGAAGCTCATAAGCGAGGGCGAGAAGAACTCCGCGTTGCTCGTGCAGCACAACTCCGAGACGACGTTCCAGAGGGTTGATGAGGAACTTGCGCGAAAGGGCGTCATCTTCACCGACCTGCACACCGCGCTCCGGGAGCATGAGGAACTCGTCAAAGAGCGCCTCTTCGGGCTGGTGGCGGAGGACTACGACAAGTTCGCCGCGCTCTCGGCGGCGCTGTTCGCGGGCGGGTCTTTTCTGTACGTGCCGCGCGGGGTGGAGGTGGAAGTCCCGATCCAGAGCTACCGTTGGCTCGATGCTACCGGCGCGACCATGCCGCGCACGCTCGTCGTGGTCGAGGAGAACGCCTCGGTCACGTACATAGACGAGTACGCTTCGAGCGGGACCGAGGACGACGAACCGGCCCTCAGCAACGGCGCGGTCGAGTTGTACGTCGGGCAGGGCGCGAATTTGCGCTACGTCTCGCTCCAGAACTGGGGCCGCAACGTGCTCCACTTCAACACCATCCGCAGCGAGACCGGCAAGGACGCCACCATAAACAGCCTCGTCGTCGCCCTGGGCTCCGAGCTATCTCGGACGAACGTGGACGCGGGCCTCGCCGCTTCGGGCAGCGATTCGGAGATGCTGGGGCTGTACTTCGCCGACTCCAACCAGGTCCTCGACCACCACACCTTGCAGGATCACATCGCCCCGAACGCGCACTCGGACCTGCTGTACAAGGGAGCTTTGCGCGACGAGTCGCTCGCCGTCTTCAGCGGACTCATCCGGGTCGAGCCTGGCGCGCAGAAGACGGATGCGTACCAGACGAACAGGAACCTGATCCTCGGTACGGACGATGCGATGGCGGTCTCTCTGCCGCGCCTCGAAATCCAGGCCGACGATGTGAAGTGTTCGCACGGCTCGACGACCGGGCAGGTAGATGAGGTGGAGCTTTTCTATCTGATGAGCCGGGGCATTCCGCGCCGCGAGGCGGAGAAGCTCGTCGTCTTCGGGTTCTTCGGAGAGGTCACGAGCCGCATCCCGCTCAGGGGGCTGAAGGAGAAGTTGGATCGGGCGATAGAAGGCAAGATCGGGCTCGGCTTCGAGGAGCGGGTGGCCTAGAAGATGCCCGAGTTCCACAAGGTAGCAGCCACGGACGAGGTCTCCCCCGGCAGGGTGAAGCAGTACCGGGTGGAGGAGAGGCCCGTGGCGCTGTGCAACGTGGACGGGGAGTTCTTCGCCTTCGAGGACGTGTGTACCCACCAGTTCGCATTCCTCAGCGAGGGCGAGCTGGAAGGAGAGCAGATCCGGTGCCCCCTTCACGGCGCGAAGTTCGACGTGAAGAGCGGCGCAGCCGAAGGTCTCCCCGCCGTCAAACCCGTCCCCACCCACGAGGTCAAGGTCGAGGACGGACAGGTGTACGTCGCCCTCAACCCGAAGCGCGGAAAGGTCGGCGGCGGAAGAGGCCGCCACAGGAGGTAAGGTTGTACGACGTAGCAGAGATACGGCAAAATTTTCCCATCCTCGACCGCGAGGTACACGGCAAGCCGCTTGTCTACCTGGACAATGCCGCGACCTCCCAGAAACCGCGCCAGGTCATCCAGACGCTCACGGACTACTACGAGAAGCACAACGCGAACATCCACCGCGGCGCGCATCGTCTCGCCGAAGAGGCGACGGCCGCCTACGAAGAGGCGCGGGAGAAGGTCGCGCGTTTCATCAGCGCGCCGGACTCCGATGGTCTGATCTTCACTCGCGGCACGACGGAGTCCATAAACCTCGTCGCCCACGCCTGGGGACGGAAGAACCTGCGCGAAGGCGATGAGATAGTCCTGACCGAGACGGAGCATCACTCGAACCTCGTACCGTGGCAACTCGCGGTGCGGGATACCGGCGCGAGGCTGCGGTTCATCCCGATGCTGGACGATGGAACGCTGGACATGGAGGCGGCTCGGCGTCTTATTGGCCCAAAGACAAAGCTCGTCGCCTGCACCCATGCCTCGAACGTGCTCGCCACCATCAACCCGGTCGAGGAGTTGGCGAGGCTGGCTCACGAGAACGACGCGCTGATGCTGGTGGACGGGGCGCAGAGCGCGCCGCACATGCCGGTTGACGTAGAAAAACTCGGATGCGATTTCTTCGCCGCGAGCGGGCACAAGATGCTCGGCCCGACGGGCGCGGGATTTCTGTGGGGCAGGATCGAAATCCTGGAAGAGATGGAGCCTTTTCTGGGTGGTGGGGAGATGATCCGGGAGGTCCACCTCGACCACTCCACCTGGAACGACCTGCCCTACAAGTTCGAGGCCGGCACCATGAACATCGAGGGCGCCATCGGCCTCGGGGCCGCAGTGGATTACCTGGACGAACTCGGCATGGAGAACATCCGCGAGCATGAGCGTCGGCTCGGAGCGTACGCTCATGGGCGGCTCTCGGAGATCGAAGGCATAGTCCTTTACGGTCCCGAGAAAGACCGTGCGGGCCTCGTCTCCTTCTCATTGCCGGACGTGCATCCGCACGATCTATCGCAGCTACTGGACGAGGAAGGCGTGGCTATACGAAGCGGGCACCACTGCTGCCAGCCTCTGATGCGCCGCCTCGGTATCGCGGCGACGGCGCGGGCGAGCTTCTATCTGTACAACACGGAGGAAGAGGCGGATGCGCTGGTCGCAGCTCTGGTACGCGCCCGCGAGTTCTTCGGGGCTTTCGCATGATGCGCGAACTTTACACCCAGATCATCATGGACCACTATCAGCGTCCCCGGAACCGGGGTGAGATCGACAACCCCGACATCGAAGAGCATCTCCTCAACCCCCTGTGCGGTGACGAGGTCACGGTCTATGCCCTCTTCGAAGGGGACAAAGTGTCCGACGTGAAGTTCGGGGGGCGCGGGTGCGCCATATCCCAGGCATCGGCCTCGATGATGACGGAACGGCTGATGGGCAAGAGCCGGGAGGCGGCGGAGAAGGAGATCAAAGGCTTCAAGTCCATGATGACCGGCGAGACAGAATTCCCGGAGATGGATGACTTGGCGGCTTTGAAGGGCGTGATCCAATACCCATCCCGGATCAAATGCGCCACCCTCGCCTGGAACGCTTTCCAAAAGGGTATGAACGACGGGGGTTAGGAGACTCTGTGCTTCTCGAAGGATCGTGTCATTGCGGATCGGTGAAGTTTCGTGTTGAATCTTCGACGCCGTATCCGTATCAGGCTTACTACTGTTCGATCTGCCGCAAGACGGCTGGCGGTGGTGGATACGTCATCAACCTCGGCGCCGACGCGGAGACGCTGGAGGTCGAAGGCGCGGAGAACCTCTCCGTCTACAGGGTGAGAGCCCAGGATCGCGGCGAGACGGAGCGCAACTTCTGCAAGTTTTGTGGGAGCTTCCTGTGGCTCTTCAACCCGATGTGGCCGGAGTTGATCCATCCTTTCGCCTCGGCAATAGACACCCCGCTCCCGAAGCCGCCGGAGCGTGTGCGCCTGATGCTCGACTACGCCGCGCCGTGGTGCGAGATCCCCGACGACGACAACGAAAAACACTTCCCGGAGTACCCGGAAGAGTCCCTGGAGGAGTGGCACCGTCGCCGCGGTCTCCACGAGTAGCTGGCGGGAGCCTTTCCTGGTCTTCCCGGAGTGAAAGCCGCCTATAGAATGCCGGCGCCGAAGTAGCGAGGGAAAGCGAGGAGTCGCCGTGGATGCCGATGAAAGACGGCCGGAGATGAGTAGATCGAGCCGTTGGGACTTCTCCGATCGCGGGTAAGAGCCTTCTAGCAATCGGCGCCGCTCGGGTTCACAGCTTGACGGGCTCGCTGGTGACGAGAACCTGGCCAGAACGTTGTTTGGCTCGTACGCCGACGTACGGCTCGGCGGTGCGCACCACCATGCCCGTCTCGAACCCGTTCCGGGGGACAGATCCCACGGACTCTAGTTGGTCTGGGGTCGGGCCAGCGAGTATCTCCCAGGTGGCGACCTCCGTGGCACCGTTCCAGCTAGTGTAGACTTCAACCTCGTCTTCGGAGATGCGCTTTGCCACCACAGCAGGCTTGTCGCTCGGATACCCACTCCACGGGAAGCGGAAAGTCCGGTAGGACCCGTCTGTGGCCGAGAAGCTGGGCGAGAAGCTGGCACTGAAGAGCAGCTCACCATCCTTGCTGGATTCCGAGAACACCAGTGCTCTGCCCCAACCTATGAACACGTTGCCGCTCGGCAGCACCTGCATGTTGCCGGCCGCGTGGGCGAACTGCTTGTCGGGGTGGGTATACTCGCGCACCCCGACGGCCGTCATCTCCTCCTCGTCCACCTCGAGCACGATACCGCGGGATTCTTCGACCACATTCGGGAGGCCGTTATCAAAGACCGTGGTGCCGTTATCGAAGATCGTGACGGTACCGTCGGGCTGACGCCGCGCGTCGTGCTGGTAAGCGAATTGGGTTCCCGGACCCATCTCGAAGTCGCTCCACTTCCCACCCAGCCGCCATATGACCTCGCCGGTCCTGCGATCGATCTTGTAGACGGCGGAGGTATTGCGGGCGGAGACGAGTAGGTTGCGGTCGTGGTCTACGTCTATGGAGTTGATGTGGAAGTAGTCGATGCTGGGGCGGGGTTCCTTCGCAAGCTCGGCGTAGGTCTCCTCGAGGCGGACGTGGTCGAGGCTGTGCCATTCGAAGAGCACCTCGCCGGTCTCGATGTCAAGCTCCTGGACAACACCTTGCCATACCGCGCCGTCCTGCGGGCCACCGAACGGGGACAGGTCCCAGGGGACCGGGTCGTAGATCGTGATCAGGGCGGTGTCCTGCGAGGTGATGAGGAACTCGTGATGGTCCTCCTGGTAGCCGTTGCCCGCACGGACCCGGGCTATCTCGCGGTAGGAGTTGTCGAGGATCACGGCGAACCCGTCCTCCTGTAAGGTAAGCACGGGCCTGCCCCGGTAGTATTGCACCTTGAAGTCGATCGCGCGCGCAGACCCGTCCTGCACGGGACGGAACCACACCACCTGCCCGCGATCGTCGAGGATTATCGGACCGCCTTGCCCAGCACCACCCTTCTTCGGGGCGACAAAGATGTATCCGGGGGCGGTTTCGTGCACCCGCGTGGTCACGTCAACAGTAGGGGGACCGAGGTCCGGGCGCGAGCGGAAGGCCCACACACGCGCAGATGGAACCTCAGGCAATGGCCAGACCTTTGGGGTGCGCACGGGTCTGACCTCTGGGGTACGCAAGGACCTGACCTCTGGGGTGCCTTCAAGCAGTCCGCAACCCACCGTGTTTGTCAACGCGAGGTACGTGGCACCCATCGCTGTGAGAAACCCGCGACGTGTGAACTTATTTCCCATCGCGGAATTCTCCACGATCAGGGATACTTTATCAAGTATCTGATCTCTCTTGTCCACATCACAAGCGCAGCATACCCCTCTCGGGTGAAGCGGTACGCAAGACCTTACCGAAACGCTCCATGATGCCGTCGAGGGAGCTCACCCAGAGTGATACGTAGGACTCGGGGGAGAGCACCCCGGCGGTGCGGTCGCACATCAGGCACATCGGCTCGATGCCGACGGGCATCTTGGCGTTGTCTTCGATGACGATGTACTCGTGGGCCAGGCCCTCGCGCCGCGACGAGGTCGAAGCCCATCTGCCGGTTGGGGATGCTCCCGAAGCTGTCGGGGATCTTGGGTTCGTAGAGGATGCTGCTCTCGATGACCTCTCTCGGGACGACTTCCTCCTTGCCGGCCTCCAGGCGGCGCAAGAACTCGTTGAGCGCAAGCATCCGCTGGGCGAGACCCCGCTCGATGATTGTCCAATCCGTCGCCGGAACCAGGCGGGGCACATAGTCCGTCGGATGGGTCTTGTCCGGCCCGGCGATGCCGAGACCGCGCTGCTCCTCCAGCATTTGCGCGTGGGCGCGGCGCGTCCTCCTGTCCCACTCACCCACGCCAATCCGCTCCATCTCCTCCAGTATCGGCCTGTAGAGTGAGAAAGGTTCGCCATCGGCGGCGAAGACCTCGTTTGGGGCGGATAGCTGACGCTCGAACCTCATGGCGAGAGCATATCCTCCCGACGCGGCCCGCGCTTCGGCCCGAGGGATAAAAGTTGGCTCGCTGGAGCATGGATCACTTTGTTTACGTACCCCTACGCGAAGATGCCGACGACAGCGCAGGGCGCGCCGAGCAGAAACGAGAGCGCGAACGTGATGGCGAAGAAGACGTTCTCTTCGGAGATATAGGAATAGACTCGGCGGTAGTGGGCCATGAACAGTGCCGAGGTCACGGCCACGCCGCCCATCAGAATGGCCGTGACCCGGAGGGCGTTCACGGGACCCATCCGCGCGACGACGCCCTGAGAGTTCAGTAGCAGAAGCCCGAACCAATCCACGGCGAACACGAGCGAGACACCGAAAACCACCAGCAGGGCGCGGAAGACTGGGCGCGGGAAGAGCGGTCCACGCGCGGGGGCGTCGGGGTTAGCGTCCTCTTCGTCGAAGAGCTTCAGGAGACTTCCGGCGGGTTTCATCGCGCAATGATAACCCACGCTTTCGGGGATCGAGAAGACATGGGCCTTGATCCCCAACTCACTATTCGCGCAAAAATCCGCCCTCGGAGTGGATGACCTGGCCCGTGATCCACTGCGCCTCGTCACTAGCCAGAAAGGCCACGAGCCGCGCCGCATCCTCTGGTTGACCGATGCGTCCGGGCGGGAACTTCGGCGAGATTTCCCTCCTCACCTCTTTGGACATCCAGCCAGTGTCCGTGGGACCGGGATTTACGGCGTTTACCGTGATGCCTTTGTGTCCCACCTCGGCAGCGAGGGTACGAGTGAACGCCTCGATGGCTCCTTTGGACGCAGCATACGCAAGCTCTCCGGTCATAGGGCCGAGCGATTGCCCGGAAGTAAAATTGACGATCCTGCCACCGGAGCCAGCCTCGAAGCGCCGGGCGAAGAGGACGGAGAGCAGCACCGTCGCCCGCACGTTGACGGCGTAGTGGGCATCGAGGGTTTCCGCGTCCAGCGACTCGTAACCGTCGCGGGTCGAGTGGGCGGCATTGTTGACGAGGATGGAGGGCCGTCCGAGCCGGTCTTCCGCTGTGTCGAGGAGACGCTTCGGGGACTCCGGCAGGGAGAGGTCCATCTCGATACTCTCGGCCCGG
>JACDGB010000152.1 GCA_013815485.1 Rubrobacter sp. | reverse complement strand
GGAGCCGTCCGGTAATTCTTTGTGGGTGGATGACAGTTCTCGCATCGGGTCGCTAGAGGAGATCCAACGCCCCGAGCGCGTGATCCCCACCGGCACCACGTCGTAGCGTCCGCGCATGGCATCCATGATGGCGCGGGCTGAGGCGAGAGAGACCTCGTGTTCGTCGCTACGCCCCCCGAAGACGACCATGACCCTGACCACCGCGTTCCTCCCGGCTGCTCTCGATTTCATAGCCCGCCCATCGTAGCAAAGGGTGGGCCGGGCTTTCTAAGCCCCCTTCGGAACGAGGCCCAGGGTCTCTGCTTGTTCGCGCATCGCGGCTGCCACGAACTCTATGTGCTCGTTGAGGTCAACGCCGAGGTCCTCGGCGCCACAGGTGATGTCCTCGCGGTTCACGCTGGCGGCGAAGGATTTCTGCTTCATCTTCTTGCGAACGCTCTTTGCCTTGAGGCCATCCAGCCCCTCGGGACGCATGAGCGCGACGGCGGTTATGAGACCGGAGAGCTCGTCCACGGCGTAGAGGGTCTTCGACATCGGGGTGTCGCGGGGCACGTCGAGGTAGTCGGCATGACTCAGGATGGCCGCGCGCACGTCCTCCGGGTAGCCTCGCCTCTCCAGTTCCCCGACGCCAACCGTCGGGTGCTCGGCTGGGCTGGGGTGCTTCTCGTAGTCCATGTCGTGCAAAAGGCCGGTCACGCCCCATTTTTCTTCGTCCTCGCCGAACTTGCGGGCGTAGGCGCGCATGGCGGCCTCCACGGCGAGCATGTGCTTCCTCAGGGACTCGCTCTGTGTCCACTCGCAGAGCAGCTTCCAGGATTCCTCGCGGTTCAAAGGGTCCAATGGGCTCGATGGCTCCTTCCATAAGTCTTCGATGACGAACGGCCATTGTAACCGCGACGGGCTCCGCGGGCATGAAAAAGCGGCCGGGTAAATTCCCGACCGCGCTTGGAATCTCTGGTTTAGAGAGGTCTATTCGTCCTCGTCCTCATCGTCGTCTTCGCCGTCGTTGTCGTCATCTTCGTCGTCTTCATCTTCGAGTCCGTCGCAGTCGTCGTCCTCGTCGCTGTCGTCCTCGTCGCCGTCTTCGACCTCGTCGGCGTCCTCGTCCTCATCGCCGTCATCCGTGCCGTCGTTGTCGGAGTCGGGGTCCATCTCGTCGGCCATGCCCTGATTGTCGTCGTTGTTGTCGTCGTAGTCGTCCGTGCCGTCGTCGTCTGAGTCTTCGGTGTCGGAGTCGAGGTCGTTCTCGTCCTCGTCGTCGAGGTCGTCAGAGTCGTCGTCTTCGTCGGCTTCGTCTTCGACCCCGGTGGCGCAATCGTCGGAGGAGGTAGCCCCATCGTCCTCGTCCTCGTTATCTACGCCATCATGGTCCTCGTTCTCGTCGCCGTCCTCCAGGCCGTCATCGTCTGAATCCTCGTCGGCCATCTTGAGCTTGAGCTTGAGTTCGTCCAAGTTGTCAACGCCGTCCTTGTCCTTGTCTTCGACGCCGTCTTTGATGCGGTCGTTGTCTGAGTCCTTGTCGAACGGTTTGGTCTGGGTGATGTTCCTCTCCTGGTAGTTGGTGAGGCCATCTTGGTCGGAGTCAGTGGCCGCGAGGGCCGCGGTGGACTGGCCCAGGATCAGGGCCAGCGAGACCCCGCCTATAGCTAGGAATCGCCTGATGTCTTGCTTCGCGTCGAAGGTGATCTGCACGTTTTCCCTTTCTCGATGAACGTTTCTGGTTGTCAGAAGATTATCGGAGCATGTGCATGCAAAACTTTAGCGATTTCGGACGCAAATCGAAAAAACTTTGGAGAATTTTCCAGGCAGGCCGTTTAGTCTCCGGTATAGGAGACTTTGATGGCGTTGTCTGGGGTGTTGATCTGCTGTACGGACTGGGTGCTGTTGCCAGCAAGGAGCGTGACTTTCAGGTCGCCATCGCCGGAATCTTGTTTCTGGATCCTGCACGAGAGCCGTTCTCCACGAGGGTCGAAAGCGTAGCGTTTGGGGACCGAACCGCCGCCGAGCACCGTATCCTCTTCCCCGACGTTGCAGAGGCCGGAGAACCTGACGCCCGAATCTCCCTCCACCCGGAGTACGACATCCGGCTCCGCGCCGGGTGAGCTTTCGAGCGTCCCCGTGTTCACCGTCGTCTCCGGCCCGGTGGTGGAAGAGGACGAAGCGCCCGGCGTGGGCTGGGACGTCGCGCTGGTGGAACCGCCGGAACTCACTTCGGTGATTTCATTCGAGCAGCCCGCCGCGAGCGACACGACGATGAGCAGCGTGGCTGTGAGAACCTTCTTCACGTCGAAGAGCATTCTTCCCGCACCGGACGCATCCTATACCTATGTGCGCGGGATATATTTCGGCGAAAGGGGATCACGCGCCCGCCAGCCCTCGCGCCCGCAGCAGCACGGCGTCGAGCATTTCGGGTTTCAGAACGCCGGTGAAGGTGTTCTGCTGCGAGACGTGGTAGCTGCCGATGAGGGTGACGCCGGATATGCCAACCGCGTGTTCGGCGCCGTGGGCGAACTTTGGTTTGGGGCGTATCCCGTGCAGACGCAGGGCCGCGTCCCAGGCGAAGGCGCCGAGGCAGATGATGACCTTCGCATTCAGTAGTTCCAGTTCGCGGACGGTGAACGGGAGGCAGGCGCCGCGCTCTTCGGGGGTTGGCTTGTTCCCCGGCGGGGCGCAACGGACGGCGGCGGAGATCCAGACGCCAGAGAGACGGAGACCGTCATCCTTGTGGCGCGAGACGGGGTTATTGGAGAAGCCTGTTCGATGCAATGCGGCGAAGAGGAAATCGCCGGAGCGGTCGCCGGTGAAGATGCGTCCGGTGCGGTTGGCTCCGTGGGCCGCCGGGGCGAGGCCGAGGACCACGACCCCGGACTCTGGGTCCCCGAAGCCGGGCACGGGACGGCCCCAGTAGGTTTCGTCGCGGTAGGCGGCCCGCTTCTCCGTAGCTACCTTCTCGCGCCACTCCACCAGGCGCGGACAGCGGCGGCAGGAGACGACTTCGTCTTCGAGCGCGGCCAGCTTCGCCAGTGTGCCGGATCCTCCTCCGGCTTCCATGTCGATCCTTCTCTCTATGCGCCGAAGCGGTTGAGCTTGAGGGCGTGGCCCATGAGGAGGCCCATGATCTCCTCCGCAGGAAATACGCCCAGGGATCCACCCGCGCAAGCCCGCTCCCCAAAGACCTCCGCAGTCGGCAAGGTATACGGGGAGTGGAGCAGCAAGGGCACCCCATGCCAGGAGTGGCTCTTGAGACGGGCCGGGGTCGCATGGTCGCCCGTGACGGCGAGCGCATCCGGCCTCAGGTCGAGGAGGTCAGGGATGAGCGTGTCCACCTCTTCGATGACCCGCGCCTTGCGCTCGAAGTCTCCGTCCTCCCCGGCGGCATCTGTCGGCTTGACGTGGACGAAGAAGAAGTCGTGGCCGTCCCAGCTCTGTTTCAAGGTCTCGAACTCTCCGGCGATGCCTTCGCCTTCTTTCTTGAGTTCCATGCCCGCCAGGCGGGCCAGGCCCTTGTACATCGGGTAGCCTGCGATCGCGGCGGCGGCGAGCTTGTACGCTTCGTCGAAGGAGGGGAGAGCGGGGTACATCCCGAAGCCGCGCGCGAGGACGGTGTTGGCCGGGTGCTGATCCGCGAGTATCTCATTGGCTTGCTCGATGAAGGCGTTGGCGAGAGACGCGCTCCTCTCCGCTTTCGGGGAATCCTCCACCGGCTTCACAGGGAGCGGATCGAGGCCGGTGCGCTGGGGGTCGGAGTCCGCGAGGGCGCCCGAAAGTCCTTCGCCCCGGAACACCACGACGGCCCTGTACTCCTTCTCGTGCCGAACGAAGGTCTCGACGCCTTCGAGGTCCACTTTTTCGTTAAGCATCCGTACCAGTTCCTCGCCCTTTTCGGAGGGGATTCGCCCCGCTCTCCGGTCGGAGATCTTGCCGGAGCCGTCCAGGGTGGCGAAGTTCACGCGGGCGGCGAGGTCATTGTCGCCGAGTTCGAAGCCGACGCCGAGGGCCGAGAGTACGCCGCGCCCGACCTGGAAACGCAGCGGGTCGTAGCCGAAGAGGCCGAGGTGACCGGGACCGCTTCCGGGGCTCACGCCCGCAGCCACGGGTCTGCTGAGGCCGAGGTCTGAGCGGGCGGCCAAAGAGTCGAGGTTCGGGGTATTCGCGGCTTCCAGTTCCGTTTTGCCGCCTGGCTGCATCGGGAGGCCGCCGAGACCATCGAGGACGAGGAGCACGATCTTCGATTCGGTCTTCACGGACAGCTCGCGCATGAGGTCGAGATCCAAAACAGCGTCCTCCATATTCGGGGCGCCGGCGCCAACGACCGGCGTATTTTCACGGTCCCGGCAGTCTATCAAACAGAGATCATGCCTTTGGAAGCGGTGCAGCGGCGCGTATAGTTGTTTGGATGGCCCTCGCCCCGAAAGGAAGAGAAGATGCTTCAAGGTTTGAGGACGGTGGTTTACCCGGTGGGAGATCTCCATCGGGCGAAGGAATGGTACGTCTCCGTGCTTGGCTTCGGCCCATACTTCGACGAGCCTTTCTACGTGGGCTTCGACGTCGGAGGTTTCGAGCTCGGGCTACAGCCGGACAATGCCGATGCTCCCCGCGATGGCACCGGCGGTGTCGCTTATTGGGGCGTGGCGGACGCGGACAAAGCCCTCGGACGTCTGCTGGAACTCGGGGCGACGGAGCACAGCGATGTCCAGGATGTGGGAGAGGGCATCCGCCTGGCGACCGTCCTCGACTCGGAGGGCAACGTGTTCGGCATCATCGAGAATCCGCGCTTCTCGATCGCAGGCGGTTAGCTCTTCCGGCCGCCTGTATTCTGCTACGCTGCGTGGCTGGCGGCGTCACGAGGAGGGGCGGAGAATTAATGAAGATCGAAACCATAGATTTGAACTTTTTGGGATCTGAACACATCATAGCCTCGTTCTTGTTGATGGGTGAGGGTGGAGGCTCGGCGGCCATAGTGGAGACCGGGCCAACGACGTGCCTGAAACGCCTGACGGCGGGGCTCGATGAGCACGGCGTCTCCCCGGAGGACGTGCATGGGGTCTTCCTGACGCACATACACCTGGATCACGCGGGAGCTTCGGGACATCTGGCGGAGCTTCTGCCGAACGCGACCTTCCACGTACACGAGATCGGCTTTCCGCATCTCGTCGATCCATCGAAGCTGATGAAGAGCGCGACGCGCATCTACGGAGACCGGATGGATGAGCTGTGGGGCGAGGCGCGGCCCGTCCCGGAGGACAGGATCGTCGTCCTCCGAGACGGCGAGGAGGCGGAGGCCGCGGGTGGTGTCCTCAGAGCCTACGACACGCCGGGCCACGCCTACCATCATCTGGCGTATCTGGAGCCTGTCTCAGGCGCGATGTTCGCCGGGGACGTGGCGGGCATCCGGCTTCCGGGCCAGTCCTACGT
>JACDGB010000151.1 GCA_013815485.1 Rubrobacter sp. | reverse complement strand
GTGATATTGGACCGCTGCTCCTTCGCTCGTCTGGCGTCGGCGTGTCGGACGTTCTGAATCCTCCCGCGCTATGCTTGAAAGCAAACATCGCAGAGGTGGTCCAACTGCATTGACTACCGCTTTAGAGTATGGATGCGGGGATAGGATTCTTTTTGCTGGTAGGAGTTTTTGTCGTGATCATCGTGGTTGCTGATCGGGCGTCGAAAAACAAGACCACTTCCGCAATAGCTGTGTTTCTGACGCCAGAAGAAGCGATAGATGAAGTAACACAGTACATGGTGCGTCAGGGTTTCACGATCTCGTATCGTGGTGAGACAACGGTTTCGTTCTCTCGTCAAACCGGGCCAAATATACTTCTTGGCATACTACTATTGCTCTTCTTTATCCTGCCCGGCATCCTGTATTTGATCCTAGCCGGACGCACCCGATCCGCAACTGCCGTAGCAACAGAAGGACCCGCAGGAACGCAGCTGATAGTGTCCGGCAACGATCGGGAAGCGTGCCGTGATCTCCGTCGTTGGGCATCCGTGAACGTAGCTGAAGTCAACCAGAGATAGAAGCAATCACAGTTGTGAGGCGCGCATACTCGGGAATCCACGAACCCGCACATCCCGATCAGACGGTCGCTCTCCCGGAGCGTCACGCCCCAGTTCGCGGGTTCGCCACATTCGTAATTCGAGATCACGGAACCGAGGAAATCTCTGACCTCTTCGATGGAGTCGTAGGGTTCCCATGTGGTGTGGCGGGCGACCTCGGGGTCGGAGACGTAGGCGAGCAAGTCCTCCGCGTCGTCGAGGGTCACTTTGCGAAGTAGCAGCCTTTCGGTCTCTGTCTCCGGCAGGTCAACGAAAAATCTCTCGGACCTCTCGCGCTCCAACTTTTTCTATCCCTTCGCGCTCACCCGCTCTATGCTGGACCAGGGCAGGAAATCGTAGCCGTGAGGATCTCCGCTTGGGTCACGCACGTCCAGCAGGATGCCGTTGCCGTCCCGGTCGCAGACGTAGCCCGCCAGGTCCTGGCCCGTGCGCGCCGAAACCCGCACGTACCGCCCCCGGTACAGGAAACCGGAGATCTCCGGTGCCCCTTCCCGCAGTCTATTCATCACATTCTCACCCTCCAAAGCGACTCCTCCCATATTGCGGTCAACGAGACCAGCTTACAACACCGTCCGCCGCTACCGGGCGGGAGGCAAGAGTGCGGGGACCTCTCGCCAATCGGAGAAGCCGTGGACTTTCGGGTTTTCGGTGACGACCTTGCGGTTCCACGGTTGTATCTTCGTCACGGCCCACAGTCCCGCCTCCGCGACGCGCTCCAGTGTATCGGGACGGTCGTCTATGATGCCGAAGGCGTCGAGGTCTCGGAGGATGGCGAGCTTGTCCCCGGTCGTGATGGTGAGTCCCACGTCCGGGCCGAAGTGTTCCTTCAGCCAGGGTTTCAGATGAGGCGTCATGGCCTCGGGGTTCCAGAAATGGGTGACGAAGTGGACCGTGATGGCGTGTTCATCTTGCAGAAGGCGAATCACTTCCGGCGCATGAGGATACGGCTCGCGTTCGTGGACGAGTTCGGGAGAAAGCACGCGGTCGAAGATCTCCGTGGTAGTTCGTTCCCCATAGGCATCGAGGACGTGCGTCCAGGTGGTGATGGATCCCGGATCCATCACCTCGCCGGTCACTTCGAGGACGACCTCTCTGACACGAGCACCCGTATCCCAGACTGTCGAGTCAACGTCCAGAGCGAGAATGCGTTTCAGAGGGTCAATTCCTGTATTGGGATCGCCTCACTGAGCCCGGACTCGGGGTCAACGACGGCGTAGACGGCGCCTGCCTGCCCCGCGACGAGGGCGTGCCGCCGGAGTCCGTCCCTGTCGTCTATCGTGCCGAGGAGGTCAGGGAGGCCGAGATACGAGGCCCGATCCCTGAAAGCCCGCGCCTTCCCGGTCGAAGTGAAGAGGGCGGCGACAAGCGTCTCTTCGCCAGCCACTTCGTCCCCGGTCTGAACGGAGATCAAAGGCGACTCTCCACGCTCGTCGGAGAGGATGTACAGTGGAAAAGGTATCTCTCCGGTCCCTTCTGCGGCGTGGGCGGCTATGTCGGAGGCGTGGAAGAGCCCCGTGCCCCTCTCCGAAACGACGAGCACGTAGCCGTGACCCGAGGCAGCGTAGACTTCGATGGCGTCCCAGCCGGACAATTCTTCCGGTTCGAGGCCGGAGAGGGCGGACATCCCGAGGTCTCGGGCGTTGCCGGAGAACTCTTCGGCCAGAGCCCGCGTGGAGAAGAGCGCGCCCACCTTCGCTGGCTCGCCGCCAACCACGGTGTCTTGGAGAACTTCTTGCCCGGATCCGTCCGTCAATTTGAAGAGGGGTGGGAGTGGCATTTCGTCCAGTCGCAGTTCCTGTCCATCCACGAGGACGTGCTAGCTGAGGAGAGATTTGTGTTTTACGAGGCTCTTCGCCACCGAGACCAGTTCCTCGTCGGTGAAGGGCTTGCGCAAAACCTTCACGGAGCCGTGCATCCGCTCCCCGAGGGCGCGGGCGCCGGGGTCCTTCTTGGCGGCGGTGAGGACGACGGGGACTTTCTGCGTCTTCGGCATGGCCTTCAGGCAGTGACAGGCTTCCACGCCGCCGACCTGGGGCATCGAAACGTCCATGATTATGAGGTCCAGCTTGCGGCTGATGGCCTCCTGGAGCGCCCGTTGGCCGTCCGTGGCCTTGATCACGCGGAAACCGGCGTCGGTCAGCGCGGCGGCGGCGGCGTTGAGGATCTCGGTATCGTCCTCGACTAGCATGATGGTTTGTTTAGCCACGGCAAGGTATTTTACACCCTGACGCATCGTTTGCACCGTATCCGGGGGATGGTGAAGTCTTCATCCCCCGGCTGATAAAATACATCTCGTAAGCCTTTAGAGAGGGACAGAGTTCGATGGCCGGAAGAGGTTGGCGTGCAGCAGGAAAAGTATTATCGCAAGGGCTTCAAGTTGCGGGGCGAGGTCCAGCATCTTCTGGATCGGGACTACCGCTCGGAGGTGGTCGAGAGAATCCGCGAGAACGGCAACGTCTTCGAGGCCGATGGGCTCTCCATCCGTCTGGCCGATGAGTTCGGGTTTTGTTACGGGGTGGACCGGGCTGTGGACTACGCCTTCCAGACTCGGGAGAAGTTTCCGGATCGGCGCATCTTCATAACGGGGGATATGATCCACAACTCCTCCATGAACGACCGACTGCGTGAAATGGGCATCGAGTTCCTCTCCGAAGGCTTCGATGGACGCCCGGATGAGCAATTCGAGCAACTCGGGCCAGAGGACGTAATAATCCTCCCCGCATTCGGCGCGCCCGTGCAGTGGGTGAAGAAGCTCAAGGAGCGCGAGTGCATAGTCGTGGACACCACCTGCGGCTCCGTGCTCTCCGTGTGGAAGCGCGTCACCCGCTACGCCAAGAAAGGCTTCACGAGCATCATCCACGGCAAGTATTACCACGAGGAAACAAAGGCCACGGCCTCCCAGACGCTCAAGGACGACGGCAACGGCAAGTACATCGTCGTCCGCAACCTCGTGGAGACCGGCTACGTCACCGACTTCATCCTCGGTCGGATGGACGCGGACGAGTTAAAAGAGAAGCTCGCCCACGGCATGAGCCCCGATTTCGACCCGGATGAGAACCTCGTGAGCGTTGGCGTCGCCAACCAGACCACGATGCTCATGAGCGAGACGATAGCCGTCGGCGGGGAACTGAAGAAGGCGATGGCCGAGCGGTATGGAGAAGACAATCTCGACGAGCACTTCGAGTTGTTCGATACTATTTGCTCGGCGACGCAGGATCGCCAGGACGCGCTCTTCGAACTACTGGATCACCCGCTGGACGTAATGGTCGTGGTCGGCGGCTACAACTCCTCGAACACCAACAACCTGGCGATCATCGCCAAAGAGCGGGTCGGGCGGAGCTACCACATCGCAAGCGGCGACTGCATCGAGGGCGATGTCATCCGCCACAAGCCAGCCGGCACCCCACTCGACGCCAGCGAAGAAATCGAAGAAGGCGGCTGGCTACCTGACGGTCCCATCCGCATCGGGCTCACCGCCGGCGCCTCGACGCCGAACTCCCAGATCGGGCTCGCCGTCGGACGCATCCTCGAAGCACGAGGGCTTTCGCCGGATGTTGCGCTGAAGCCGGCCCCGCAATAGCGGCCTCTCGTTCTCGCTGATTTCAGGCGGCTGATACCGAATACGGGCGAAGAGTTCGCTGCGTCCGTTTTTTCATGAGTCGAAAAGAGCGGGAGTTCCGAAAGCAGGAGAGATCAAGCTCCCTGCAAACTGTTTTGGCGTGCCGAATCAGCGGACCCGAGGCCGGTTGGAATCCATGCGCGAGCGACCGAAGATGCGGTCAAGGTAGCGGTCGGCGGCCCATGCGCCGGCGGCCCCGCCCAGGATGCCCAGGAGCACGTCGAAGATGGTATCGAGGATGGCGTGGGAGATGGGGACGCCCATGATGTCGAGCACGACCTCGACGAGTTCCCAACCTCCGGCGCCAGCGAGGCCAATGACGGCGCCCGTGACTACCGCGTGACGTGGCGTGTCGAAGAACTCGTCGTCCCCGCCGCCCCGGTAGATGATCTCCGCCGCTACGGCTACCAGCGTGAACGGCGTGAGGAAGTGCGCGATCTCATCGTAGAACGGCACGGGCTCGAAGAGTTGCCACAAAAATCCAGCCCCGTTGAGGGCCACGCAGATTACCATGAGGGCTACGATCCAACTACGCGGCATCCGCTCCAGCCTCCCGTCTCAGATCAGGAAAACCATCCTGGGTCTCCGGACACTCTGCGCACGGGACCGGGACGGGGTTCTTCACCGTCTTCGATCAACCGCAACCTTCGCACGGCGGTCCACGGATAGAAGGTAGCGACCCCTTGCCCCGAAGGAGAGAGCGTCAGAGCTAACCCCAGTTCGTTCGTCTCGTCCAGCCGAGCCACGAACTCATCGGGGTTGCGGATGGCGAGCGTCACAGCGACCAGCCGCCCCGTCCACTTCTCCGGTATCCGTTCTCCGGGGTTCATCGCGGAACCTCGTGATGGTGACGGCACCGAGCCTCGTAAGTCTCCTGGGCACCGACCAGGATCGTCGGCGCGGAGGCTGGCGCGGGTTCACCGTCTATGAGCCGCTGCGAGCGAGACGCCTCCCGCCCGCACACCGCGCAGATGGCCCGCAACTTAACGACCTCGTCGGCCACTGAGAGCAATGTTGGCACCGGCCCGAACGGCTCGCCCCGGAAATCCATGTCCAGTCCGGCGGTGATCACCTCGTACCCGGCACCGGCGAGACGCTCGCAGACATCCACGATCCCCGCGTCGAAGAACTGCGCCTCCTCCACGGCCACCAGGTCCGTATCTTCCTCGACCAAATCCAACAACTCCTCGCTCGAAGAGACGGGTATTGCGTCG
>JACDGB010000150.1:4181-5449 GCA_013815485.1 Rubrobacter sp. | reverse complement strand
ACTTTTCATCCGTCGAGAGGATGTAGTTCCAGGGGGTGAGTACCGTATCGAACGGGTAGCGCCCGAGGGCTTCGAGATGCGTCGCGGGCGCCTCGTGGCCGTGGCCCGTGATCCCGATGGCCCCGATCAAGCCCTCGTCCCTCGCTTCTATCGCGGCTTCGAGGGCGCCGCCGTTGCCGGTGGCGCGGTCGAGGTCTTCGATGTCGCCGACGGCGTGAAGTTGGATCAGGTCCACCGAGTCCACCCGCAAGCGTTCGAGTGAATTGTGGATGGAACGCTTCGCCGCGTCTTTCTCGCGGTCGCCGGTCTTGGTGGAGAGGAAGACGTGCTCGCGGATTTCATCCATCCAGCGCCCGTAGTGAAGCTCGGAGTCGCCGTAGTCCGCCGCCGTATCGAAGTGGTCCACGCCCGCTTCGAGAGCTTGCGAGATCGCAACGTCCGCCGCGTCCTCGGTAACCTCCCCGAGCGCAGCTCCGCCGAAGATAAGGACCGAGTTTCCCCGGTCGATCTTGCCCAAACGTCTATGTTCCATGCTCTTCCCCTTTCCGTGGGTTCCCTCGCTATCCTACCCATTCTCCAATTCGACACGCAGCGTCAACACCTCGAACGGACGCACCTGCAAACGAACCGTATCTCCCTCGACCTCGACCGGTTCGCCCTCTGGCTCTTCGAGGAGATTGACACGTTCGATCCGCTCTATGCCATCCACGAAACGCAGGGTCGCCACCCCGCGCGCGCCATGAGGCTCGTAGAGGCGCAGGACCACGGCCCGCCCATCCTCCGCCGTCTTCAAACTCCCGAGCGCGAGTTTTATTCCCTCGGCCTCCGCAAAAGCGAAACTCGCGGGCGATGTCCCGCTGCCTGGCACAGCCACGAGCGGACTGTTCAACGCAAACGCCTCTCCAACCACGCCGCCTTGCGTCCAATCTCCCGGATGCGGGAAGAGACTATAGGTAAAGGCGTGGAAACCCTCGTCGGCGCGAGGGTCGGGATAGAGTGGTCCCCGCAGAAGGCTGATGCCGAGGACGTTGTCCTTGACACTGTGGCCATACTTACCGTCGTTGAGCAATGCGACGCCGTAGCCCGGCTCGGAGAGATCGCAGAAGCGGTGCGCCGATACCTCGAAGCGGGCCGCCTCGAAAGAGGTATTCTGGTGCGTCACCCGCCGCTGGGCACCGTACATGGTCTCGAAAGTCGCTTCATGGGAGCGGACGTTCAGGGGGAAGGCCGCCCGCAGGAGGACTTGCCGCTCGCGCCAGTCCACCTCC
>JACDGB010000150.1:0-4171 GCA_013815485.1 Rubrobacter sp. | reverse complement strand
CGTAGAGCCGGTAGGTCTGCACGATAGTCGAGTCCCGCCACCGGCGTTCCACTCGCACCGATGCCCGCAGCGGCCCCGCCTCGACGGCCTCGATGTTCTCGACGGTGGAAAGCTCCTCGCCCTCCATTTCATAGTCCTCGTCCACCTCCCAGGCGTCCCACTCGCGCGGCTTGTCCACGTAGGCCCATAGCTGATTGCCGCGTCCGTCGAGGACTTCGCGCTCCGCTTCCTTGTCATGGACGCTGTGGAGGGAACCGTCAGGCCCGGCCTCGACGCGCAGGAACTCGTTTTCGAGGAAGGCTCCTTCACCCGACCGGCCCGAGGATGCGCCGGGCGCTGTATCCGGTCTCTCCGTCTGGCGGTCGCGCCGAAGGTGGATCCTGGTCCACCCGAGGCCGGGCACCATGACATCCGGCGCGTGAACGAGCATCCCTTCGCCGGTTTCCTGGACCGGCAGTGAATTCCCTTCGGCATCCTCGGCGCTTGCGGCGTACCCCGTCTCGAAGTCGCCGCGCACGAGCACACAGAGCGACCGCGAATCGAGCGAGGCGTTGGCGACGAGCACGGTCTCTCCCCCCGCCGAACTATTCACCCCCCTCCCCAGCCAGTGCAAAGCGTCGTCGCGCAACCTCTCCGCATCCTCGACCGTTTCCCTCAACTGCCGGTGGGTATCCTCGTATACCTCGGAGACGGAGGAACCTGGCAGGATGTCGTGAAACTGGTTCAGGAGCAGAGTTTTCCAGAGCTTTTGGAACTCTTGATATGGGTACTCCGCGCCGCGAAGGGCGGCCATTGTAGCGAACGCCTCCGCCTCCAGAAGACGGTGCTCGGCCTCTCGGTTGAGCTTCTTGACGAGCGCCTGCGTGGTCAGCGTCCCCCGATGCAGTTCCAGATACAACTCCCCGACCCACTTCGGGAGACCATCCTTCGGGAAGCTCTCGAACACCTCGTCCACGCGGGCGGCCCGGAGTCTCGGGAGCGCTGGGAAGTCCTTCAAGCGAGCCTGGTTCTCCAACATCTCTTCGCTGGGACCGCCCCCGCCATCGCCCCAGCCGAAGGAGAAGAGGCTCTCCAGGTGGCGGCGCTTCCCTTTGAAATTGCGCCAGACGCCGAGGAGGTCACGGGGCGCGATGTCGCCGTTGTAGTCCATGCCGGGGTTCTCGGTCATGTGGGCGGTGACGCGGCTACCATCTATACCCTCCCACTCGAAGAGATCTAGCGGAAAGGGGTTGGCCTCGTTCCACTTCAGCTTTGCGGTGAAGAAACCGGAGATGCCAGCGCCCCGGAAGAGTTGGGGGATGCCGGGCGATAAACCGAAAACGTCGGGGAGCCAGGCCACGGTGCATCGGCGACCGAACTTCTCCTCGAAGTATTTCTGGCCGAAGAGGAGTTGGCGGACGAAGGATTCGCCGGAGGGGATCTGGCAGTCCGGCTCCGTCCACGAACCCCCGACAGTCTCCCACCGCCCCTCAGAGATTCGGTCCCGTATCCGGGCGAACATCTCCGGGTCATCCTCCTCTACCCAGGCGTAAAGCTGCGCCGAGGACTGGTTGAAAGTAAATTCCTGGTAGCGATCCATCAGCCCGAGTACGCTGGCGAACGTCCGCCGCGCCTTGCGCCGCGTCTCCGATACAGGCCACAGCCACGCCAGGTCTATGTGCGCGTGCCCGGTAAGCGCCAGCCTCCCGACCGGAGCATGATCCTCTTTTATCTCGTTCAGCCGGATCTCCAATATCCTCCGCGCCCGCTCCACCGCCAGCCGCGCCGCCTCCGGGAGAGGTTGGATCCCCCCCACAGTCGGCACGCTCCACAAAGATCTCATCCTCTGCCGCGCCCCCCGGACCCGCCCAGAGATATTGGGCGGCAAACTGGAGAGCCCATTACCCATGCCTCCCATATTCCCCCGCAAATACCGCGCCACGCTCGCATCGCCGTGCGTCGGCCAATCCACGGCGAGAGCAGCGAGCGTCTCGTCCACCGCGTCGAGCATTCGCGGTACAGCCTCGTGGCCCCCGAGTTGTTCGCAGGTCCCCACGACCACCAACAAGTCACGTTCCAGTGCCCGCGCCCCCGTTTCGGGAACGACGAGGGCGGCGCGTTCCAGGCGCGGCTCGGCGACCTCCGAACCCCACAGTCCCTTCGAGACGACCTCCGCTTCGATCCGGACGCCCTCCCCGCCCCGCGCCTTCTCCGCCACCGGGAACCTCCGGTGAAACGGGTTCAGCCCGCTCGTGACGCCGTTCGAGAGCTTCACGAACCCTTCACCCCCGAGCCAGAGTTCGAGTTCCACGCGCTCCCCTGCCCAAGCCTCCGGGATGGAGACCTCCGCCGAAAGCCAGACCGGCAAAGCCACCTCGGGCCAGAAATCCCCGAGCCGCATTTCACGGGACCGTTCGTCCCCGATGGAGAAGCTCCATATCTCGACGTTCTGTTCGCGGGCGTCGCGCCACAGACCAAGCTCCTCGATGCGGCGGAAGTGACGCTCCATGCGGCGCCGATCGTAGGATTCCATCTCTAACGCCGGGCGACGAGAATAGCGTACACGCCCGTCAGCGAGGCGACCCGCTCGTCCTCGACGACAACCTCGAAGAAGTCCCTGAGACTCTTCGGAGCCGCGAGGAGCCAGGCTTCCAGTTCGTCGCGCTCGTCCTCCCCCATGCCGATGCGGGATGTCCACTCCTCGAACGGGTACGGCTTGCGGCCTGGTGGCTCGACGTGCTCGATGCGCAATCCCGCCTCCTCCATCATGGCCCGCCACTCACTCACTTTATGCGCCCGAACGTGGCCGGGGTCGCGCCACTTCTCAAAGCGGTTCATGAACTCGTCCAAATCCGGGTCCTCGGGCGCGACGTTGTCATCGAGCAGGAACCTTCCGCCGGGCTTCAGCACCCGCGCTGCCTCCCGGACGAAGCTCTCGGGGTCGGGGAAGTGATGGGCGGCGATCCGGCACGCCACCACGTCGAAGCTCACATCCTCGAACGGCAGATCCTCCGCGTCAGCCCGCTCGAAGCGGACGTTCTCGACCCCCCATCCCCGGATGAACTCCTCCGCCGCAGCGAGCATATCCGGTGTCAGGTCGCTCGCCACGACCTCCCGGACGTGTGGCGCGAAGGCCAGCGCCGTGTGACCGCCGCCGGTCGCTACGTCCAGCATCCGCTCGTCGCCGCGAAGTTCCGCAAGCTCCACCAGGCGCGGCAGGTCGTCGCCCGCAGCGTGGACCGCGCTGCTCACGTAGTTGACGGCAGCCGCCCCGAAGCGGGCACTGATCCCACGTTTCACCTCATCATGCTCCGTCATTACCCTCCTCCCAGGTGACGATTATTCATCTTACGGCAAGATGCCACCGTGCGGACATCATCGAAACGATACACTGATCTCGTGCTACACGAGGAGGAGAGATGACCAACCTGACGATCGGGGCCGTGCGCCGCGGCCAGGAATTCTCGGCGGGCGCGAACCGTCTGCTGACCGAAGACCTCCAGAACGGGCAGGAGATCGAAGGTCTGCATATCGAGAACCCTTTCCTCTAGTATTCGGCCTCGTTCGCAACAAGAATTGTGCTGTAATTCCGTGACGGGATAGGCAAAAGAGAAGGAGCCCGAATATGAGCGAGAAGGTCTACCGCAGCGAGCTTACGCCCCTCAGTTTCTTGAGGCGCAGCGCGTACATGTTCCCGGACAAACCCGCCGCGGTTTACGGCGAACGGCGCTACTCGTACCGAGATCTGGAGGAGCGGGTCAACCGCCTCTCATCGCGGCTGCGCGACACCGGGCTGCAAAAGGGCGACCGCGTCGCCTTTCTCTGCCCGAACACGCCGCCCATGCTCGAAGCCCACTTCGCCGTCCCCGCCGCGGGGCTCGTCCTCGTCGCCATCAACACCCGCCTCGGCAAGGACGAGGTCTCCTATATCGTCGAGCACTCCGGCGCGACGATGGTCTTCGTGGATGCCGAACTGGAGAAGCTGCTCGCCGATGTGGACGGCGTCGAGACCATCCGCATAGATGACACTGGAGAGACGGGCGACCCATACGAGGACTATCTATCCGAAGGTTCGCCGGAGCATGTGCCGGACGTTGTGGAGGATGAGGAAGAGACCATCTCCATAAACTACACATCAGGCACCACGGGGCGTCCAAAGGGTGTCATGTACACGCATCGGGGGGCGTACATG
>JACDGB010000149.1 GCA_013815485.1 Rubrobacter sp. | reverse complement strand
AGTATGGGCGGCGGCGTCGCCCTCCAGCTCTCCATCCGCCACCCGGGCCTGGTGCGTAAGCTGGTGGTCGCCTCTGCCTCCTACACGAGCGACGGCATGCAGCCCGAGCTGCACGAGATGATTCCGGGCATCACGCCCGAGATGTTCGCCGGATCCCCTATCGAAGCGGCCTACCTCGAGGTCGCGCCGAACCCCGGGGATTTCCCCGGTCTGGTCGAGAAGTTAAAGCGGCTCGACATGACGCCTTTCGCCTGGCCGGCCGAAGACATCCGGGGGATCGAGGCGCCGACCCTGATCGTCGTCGGTGACTCGGACGCCATCCGACTCGAGCACGCCGTCGAGACGTTCCGGTTGCTCGGTGGCGGCATCATGGGCGATCTGGCCGGCCTCCCCAAGTCCCAGTTAGTGGTGCTCCCGGGCACCGCCCACTTTATCCCCCCGGGCAGCGGGGTCCTGGACCGCGCCGGCTGGCTGGTGCCGATGATCCGCGAGTTCCTCGACGCGCCCGTGCCGCGGGAGGAAACAGCATGACGACTAACGATCTTCCGCCCTTGGGCAAACCGGCGCAAAGGGCACTCGCAGGGGCCGGGTACTCGCGGCTCGGGCAGTTCACCGAGGTTAGTGGGGCCGAGATCGCGGGGTTGCACGGTATGGGGCCAAAGGCGCTGTATCGGATCCGTCGCGCCCTCGCCGCGAGGGGCCAATCGTTCGCCGACGAGGAAGAAAGCGGGGATAGGATTGTGGATGCTGTTTTTTCCAGCACGACACGATTGGCCGCCGCCATCCGGGCAGGAGAGGTTTCAGCCACAGATGTGCTCGAAGCACATCTAGCTCAAATAGAAAAGCATAATTCGGTGCTGAATGCGATTGTCACCATGGATGCCAGGCGTGCACGCGAGCGGGCACAAGAAGCAGACGAAGCCCTCGCCCGCGGCGAGGTTTGGGGGCCGCTGCACGGCGTGCCCTATACGTTGAAAGATGCCCACGCGACCGAGGGTATGCGCACGACGACCGGGTTTCCGCCACTGGATCACACCCCTCAAGAGGACGGCGCGGTTGCGGCCCGTCTCAAGGCGGCGGGCGGCATCCTCATTGGCAAAACGAACGTGGCCATGATGCTGGGAGATCCCGCGCAATCCAGTAACCCCATTTTTGGTCATACCAGCAATCCCTGGAACCTCGGGTGCACGCCGGGCGGGTCCGGCGGCGGCGCTGCCGCCGCGCTGGCTTCCGGCATGACACCCTTTGAAGTTGGCACCGACCTGGCTGGTTCGATCCGCATTCCGGCGCACTTCTGCGGCCTGTTCGGCCTGAAGCCTACCGAAAATCGGACCTCATCGGCCGGACTCATTCCCGGTCTTCCGCCGCCGCGAAGCGTAAGGATCATGTCCTGCATAGGGCCAATGGCCCGTAACGTCGAGGATCTGTCGCTGCTCTACCCGATCATCGCGGGACCGGACGGGCGGGATACCGAGGTGCAGCCGGTGCCGGTTGAAGATGCTCCAGACCTGGAACCGGAAGAACTGCGGATCGCCTACGCGCCAACCTTTCCTGGCCTTCCGGTCGCGGCGGAGATTCGAGGCGCGATCGAAGGACTGGCGCAGCAGTTCAAGACCTTGGGTGCAACCGTGGAAGAAGCGACGCTGCCAGACCTGGATTTCAACCAGGATCTATCGAGCGCGGGAGACTTGATCGGTATGGTTCTTGGCGCATTCCAGCCGGAGGAGGATAAACCGCCGGCCACCCTCGCGCAGTACCTGGAAGCGCTCGACCGGCGCGACCAGTCCATGGTCGCCTGGGAAGAGTTCTTCGAGTCGTGGGATGTCCTGTTGTGCCCGGCATCCATGGTCACCGCGTTCTCACACCGCGAAACGGGATCGCCGCTACGCGTTGACGGCCAGGAAGTAGCGTATTGGCTGGTAAACGCCCACGCCACGTTGTTCAACTACACCGGCCATCCAGCGGTCGTGCTGCCCTACACAGAGGATCGCAACGGCTTACCCATCGGAGTACAGGTGGTCGGAAAACGCTGGGATGAGTCGCGTCTGCTAGGTGTTGCATACGCACTATCGCAAGTGACCGGCAAATTCCAGCGGCCACCGGGCTACTAGAATGGGGGCCGGAGGAATGTCCAGAACGCGGCTCGGCCGCATGCACGACGTCATGGCAGGCTACGTCGAGCGCGGGGAGGTTCCCGGTCTCGTTACGCTGGTCAGCCGTCGGGGCGAAGCATATGTTGATGCCGTTGGAACGAAGGCGGTAGGCGGCGGCGACCCGATGCGGCGTGACACGATCTTCCGCATCGCCTCGATGACCAAGCCGGTCGCGGCCGTGGCGGCGATGGTCCTGGTCGAGGAATGCAGGCTGCGGCTGGACGAACCCGTGGACCCTCTGCTGCCCGAACTGGCGGACCGCAGGGTCCTGCGCGCCATCGACGACACCGTGCCGGCCAACCGGCCGATCACCTTGCGTGACCTGCTGACCTTGCGGCTGGGAATCGGGGCGGTGATGGCTCCCCCCGGACGGTACCCGATCCAGGAGGCGATGGACGAGGCGGGGCTCTCCCCCGGTCCGGACTCGCCTTCGCTCCCGCCGGACGAGTGGCTGGGGCGCCTCGGCGATCTGCCGCTGGTCCACCAGCCGGGCGAGAGGTGGATGTACGAGACGGGCTCCGACGTGCTGGGCGTTCTCATCTCACGCGCCACAGGTCAACCGCTGGAGACGTTCTTCCGCGGGCGAATCTTCGAACCCCTCGGTATGGAGGACACCGGCTTCCACGTACCCGCCGACAAGCTCGACCGCCTGCCGCCCTGCTACGTGGCCGATCCCGGGACCGGGGCCCTCGATCTCTACGACGACGCGGGCGACAGCCGGTGGAGCCGCCCTCCCGCCTTCGAGTCCTGCGGCGGGGGGCTGGTCTCGACCGTGGACGATTACCTGGCCTTCTGCCGGATGATGCTGAACAAGGGCAAACACGGTGGCGGGCGCATCCTGTCGAGGCCCTCGATTGAGCTCATGACCACGGACCATCTGACGCCGGAGCAGAAGGTTGGGGCGGGCATGTTCTTCGGTGACGACAGCAGTTGGGGGTTCGGCATGTCCGTGGTCACGAGGCGCGGAGATCTGGCGAAGACCCCCGGGCGCTTCGGCTGGGACGGCGGCTACGGCACGTCCGGATATTCGGACCCGGAGGAGGACCTGATCGGCATCCTGATGACCCAACGCCTCGCCGGTCCCGACTCCCCCGGTATAGATCTCGATTTCTGGACTTCGGCGTACGGGGCGATCGATGATTGAGACGACCCGCGACGCCCAAGAGGCCATGACCAACCCGACTTCGACGCACCCGAGCTTCCGCGTCGTAAAGGAGAATTAGTATGAGGAGAGTAATCGTATCGGAGTTCGTGTCGCTGGACGGTGTGATGGAAGACCCGAGCTGGACCTTCCAGTTTCCGAGCAAAGAACAGGATAAGTTCAAGTTCGCCGAGATGTCTGCGAGCGACGCCCTCTTGCTGGGACGGGTGACCTACGAAGGTTTCGCGGCGGCCTGGCCCCAGATGGCGGAGCAAACAGGAGAATATGGAGCCATGATGAACGGCTACCCCAAGTTCGTCGTTTCGACGACCCTGGAAGAGCCGCTCGAGTGGAACGCGAGCCTGGTCCAGGGCGACATCGCGGAGGAGATCTCCAGGCTCAAACAGCAACCTGGCAGGGACATCCTGGTCTTCGGTAGTGCCACGCTGGTCAACACGCTGGTGGAGCAAGATCTCGTGGACGAGTACCGGATCATGGTCTTCCCCGTCGTGGTGGGGGGCGGGAAGCGGCTCTTCGGGGACGGGATCGACACGAAGGCCCTGGAGCTCGTGGAGACGAAGACGTTTGGTTCGGGCGTCGTCGTCCTCACCTACAGGCCGGCGAGAACGGGAGAATAAATTGCGCTTCTCCTTCAGTAAGAACGCCAACATCTACGGGGCGGGCGAGGGCGGAAAGTTACCGGCGGGATATTTCCCGGCTAGATGAGCGGGTGATCTAACGCACGAAAGGACGATGCGCCATGAATTGGACGCTCGAAGTTGTTGTGGTCCCCGTCTCGGACGTGGACCGTGCGAAAACCTTCTACGCCGAGAAGCTCGGCTTCGACGTGGATCACGATATGGAGGTCAGCGACGAGTTTCATGTCGTGCAACTGACTCCTCCGGGTTCGGGCTGCTCGATCGTCGTGGGGAAGGGCGTCGGGGACATGCGGCCCGGCTCGCTCAAGGGCTTGCAGTTGGTAGTTAGGGACATCCGCGCTGCGCGGGCCAAACTCGTAGAGCGCGGGGTGGAGGTCGGCGAGGTCCTGGTGGTCGGCGCCTCGGGTCCTCGCCCTGCCAGGGACGGGGAGAACCTCGACAACGTCGGGTTCGTCTTTTTCGACGACCCGGACGGCAACGGCTGGGCCGTGCAGCAGATCTCTGCCCGAGACTAGACAAGCGAAAGGAGAACGAACGTGGGCACGGTGGGTACGGGATTTTCGATGTCATTGGACGGTTTCATCGCCGGGCCGAACGACGGCCCCGAATGGCCCCTGGGAGATGGCGGGGAACGGCTCTTTGCGTGGTACTTCGACGGCGACACCGAGTACACGATGCCGGGCGGCGGGATCACGCTCAAGGTCTCACGGGCCAGCGCCGGGCTTCTTCGGGAGTCGCACCAAAAGACGGGGGCGCTGGTGGTGGGACGGAGGCACTTCGATCTCGCCAACGGGTGGGGTGGAAGGCACCCGATGGACCTGCCGGTCTTCGTCGTCACCCACTCCGTCCCCCGGGAATGGGTCCATGGGGGATCTCCTTTCACCTTCGTCACGGGCGGCGTCGAGGGCGCCGTCGAACAGGCGAAAGTGGCCGCGGGCGACAACGACGTAGGCGTGGGCGGCGCCAACGTCGCGCAGCAGGCCATAAAGGCAGGGCTGATCGACGAGATTGGCATCGACCTGGTGCCCGTCCTGCTCGGAGGGGGCGTCCGTTTCTTCGACCATCTCGGCGAAGGGCCGATCGAACTGGAACGCACGAGGGTGATAGAGGCCCCCGGGGTAACCCACCTCCGGTTCCGCGTCTTGAAGGAGAATTGACCTTTGAGGCTCTACTCCTGCCGTCGGCCAGCGTCACCAGCTACTCTATACACGAAGCCCTCCTGCATCTGCTCGGCAACTTCTCACAGGCGGACCCGTTGCCGCGCAGGTGCTGCCAACAGCCTCGCCGCCGGACTGCGGACGGCTCTCGACTCCTACGAAAATGGGCGAGGGGAGCGGCGCGACGATGGCCTATAACCACCCGGATGACCGAAAATCGCCCCAAAAGAAGGCTGGACATAATATGACGGAGAAAAACGTGATCCAACCTGAACCAAAAGCTTACCGGAAGCGGCGCCCGATCGACCGTCGATGGCTCGCGCTGATGCTGGTGTGCGCG
>JACDGB010000148.1 GCA_013815485.1 Rubrobacter sp. | reverse complement strand
GCCGCAGTGGATGTCGCTGATCTGGCATATCGTCAATCGCCCGTCCGCGCCCATAACCCCCCGATATCTAGCCTTGAAAACGCCACAAAAAGTATAACAGAGCGCCTTTCGACGCCGCAGAAGACCTTTGGCAAAACCAACGCCCTATCCGGCTCATGCGAACTCGCCAGACGGACAGGTTGATCTCAAGGACAATGCTACATCCGCTCGGGGGCGCTGACTCCCAGCAGATCTAGGCCAGACCGGAGCACGGTCTTCGTGGCGGCGCAGAGGGCGAGTCGGCGCTGCTTGGTCTCTTCCTCGTCCACAAGCACCCGATGTACCGTGTAGAACTGGTGAAAGCGGTTGGCGAGGGTTTCGAGGTACGTCGGGATGGGATGGGCCTCCCGCCTGGCGGCGGCGTTCTCGACCACGCGGGGGAAGTCGAGCAACTCCAGAGCCAGCGCCCGCTCCTCGGGGGCGAGTGGCGCGGCGGGCGTCTCGCCCATCGTCTCCGAGTCTATCTCGGCGCGGCGGAAGATGCTTGAGATGCGGGCGTGGGCGTATTGCACGTAGAAGACGGGGTTTTCGTCTGATTGCTTGATTGCGAGGTCGAGGTCGAAGTTCATCTCCGTGTTGTGCGAGGAGCGGACGTAGAAGTAGCGCGCCACATCCTCCCCCACCTCGTCGAGCAATTCGTCGAAGGTCACGACGTTTCCGGCCCGCTTGCTGACCTTGACCTGCTCTCCTTCTCGCAAGAGCTTCACCAGCCGCACGAACTCCACATCAAGGAAATCGGACGGCAGCCCAAGCGCCACTAACCCGGCCCGGATGCGTGGCGGGTATCCTGCGTGATCCGCGCCGAGAACGTCCACGGCGGAGCGATACCCTCTTTCCCACTTGTCTCGATGATATGCGACGTCGGGGGCCATGTACGTGTACGAGCCATCGCCCTTCACCAGCACGCGATCCTTGTCGTCTCCGAGCCCGGAGGATGCCAGCCAGATCGCCCCATCAGCCTCGTAGACGTGGCCGCTCTCGCGCAGCTTCCGCACGACCTCGGCGACCTTGCCAGATTCGTAGAGGCTCTTCTCGTTGAAGTAACGGTCGAAGCGTACCCCGATCCGGGCGAGTGTCTTCTTGATATCGGACATGCACCAGTTCGTGGCGAAAGCACTGATCTCCGTCAACGCCTCCGCCGGGTCCATCTCAAGGAGGCGACCGCCATATTTCTCTGACAGATCGCGCGAGATCTCCTCGGTGTAGTCGCCCTGGTACAGCGCATCCGGGTCGGAGACGGGCCAGTCCCCACCATGCGACTTCGCGTAGCGCACGGCGAGGGATTCTCCGAACAGACGGATCTGGTTTCCCCCGTCGTTGAAGTAATACTCCCGCGAGACCCTCCGCCCAGCCGCCTCCATAATGCGCGCCAGCGAGTCCCCATAAGCGGCCTGCCGCCCATGCCCCACATGCATCGGCCCGGTCGGGTTCACGCTCACGAACTCCAACAACACTGGCTCCCCCGACGGCTCCTGCCGCCCGTACCGCGCACCTTCCCGCAACAGCCCATTCAACTCGTCCCACGCCACCTCCGGCGACAACCAGAAGTTGATGAACCCAGGCCCCGCCACCTCGACGCGCTCCACCAACGCCTCGTCCTCCGCAGCGTCGGCTATCTTTTGCGCAACCTCACGAGGGTTGCGCTTGAAAGTCCGAGCGTTCGCCAGCGCGACGTTGGTGGCGAAGTCCCCGTGTTGCGCGTCGCCAGGACGCTCGACGTGGATGCCGTCCAACTCGACTCCGAAAGCCTCTCTAACAGCAGTCCGCACCACCCCGGCCACGCGCTCTTCCAGGTTCATCGGCCATCCCGCCCTAGAAGCTCATCCATCAAACGCTGGTTCTCCGTCGCCAGCCGATCCGTCTCCTCCCGGTCGTGCTCGAAGCGTGCCTCGAAAACGTCTCCGACATCAGCATCCGGCGGCAACATCTCACGAGGCAAGTCGAAGCCGCGCTTTCCATCAGGATAGACGAGCAACACCGCCCAGCCATCGTCCTCGAACCTGTCAATCTGCACCCGCATATAGGTGATTTTAGCATTCAGAGTTTCAGCTTTCGCCGATGGTGCTCTTGCTAACCGCTGACAAGCTGCGGAGCGGAACTACCAGTGGTACTTCTCCCCGCGCTCTATCTTCGCCGCCCGGTAGAGTTGCTCCAGCAGCACGACCCGCGCTAGCGCGTGTGGCAGGGTGATGGGGCCGAATGACCATGTTTCGTCCGCGCCGTCGAGTACGCCGTCGTCGAGGCCGAGTGGGCCGCCGAGGATGAATGCGATGTGGCTGCGGCCAGAGGCACCGAGCGAGCCGAGTTCGCGGGCCATGTCTTCCGAGGAAAGCAGCTTTCCTCGTTTCCGGTCGAGAGCGATGACGTATGCCCCTGATGGCAGGCGCTTCCAGAGGCGAGCGGCTTCGGCGGCGAGGACTTCGGCGCGGCTGCGGCGATTCATGTCTTCTTCGGGGACTCCGATCACCTCGACGGAGAAATAGCGCCGGAGGCGTTTGAGGTAATCATCCGAGCCATCGGCTGACCAGCCCTTGAGACGACCGGCGGCGACGATGGTGGCGCGCCGGATCATCCGCGCATCACTCGGTCTCGAAGAGCTTTTGGACTTCGCCCTTGCCGTAACGATAGGCGTACTCGGGGCTCTCCAGTAGCTCTCCAACATCCACCCACGGCGTCGGATGACTAGCGAGGGCGGCCCTGACCCGTATCCTGCCGTGCCCGGCTTCCCGGAGCGCGCTGGTCACCGTGCCGGTCGCGCGGGCCGGCGAGTTGTTGGTCTTCGAGAGGTGGGCCAGGACGAGGTCTTTCAGCCCGTGAGGAGCGAGGTCACAAGCCGCCTGCGCCGTCTGCCGGTTGGAGAGATGCCCGTTGCCCGAGGCGACCCGGCGTTTGAGGTCGGTCGGGTACGGCCCTCTCCGCAACCACTCCAGCTCATGGTTCGCTTCGAGGACCACGGCTTCCGCCCCGCGCATGCGCCGCAGCACGTCCACGGAGATCTCGCCAAGGTCAGTCGCGATGATGGCGGTTCGCTCGTCGTCCGAGACGCACACGCCGTAGGTCCGGGAATCGTGGGGCACCTCGAAAAACTCCGCCATGAGACCACCGATGCGCAGCGTCTCTCCGGCTTCGACCGTGATGGTGCCGAGCCGCCCTCCGACATCCGGGGCGGAATAGATGGGCATGCCGCGCTCGCGCACGAGCGACCGGACACCGGAGGTATGATCGCTGTGTCCGTGGGTCAGGAGAACGGCGTCCACGTCTTCCAGGCGGCGTCCGATCCGGGCGAGCAGCACCGCGATACGTCTGCAGGAGAGGCCAGCGTCCACGAGCAGGCCGCCCTCATCAGTCTCCATGTACGTGGCGTTGCCCGAGCTACCGCTCGCAAGTACGCTCAACCGTAGGCTCATCTATCATCTTTCCAGGATATCTAGGTTCGGGCGAAAAGCGCCGCTGTCACACAGAGTTTACACGGCCAGGATACCGCTTACCGCCAGTGACGCATCAGGTGTTTTTCTCGACCAGCTCGCCCTGGACTATGATGCGCTCCTCGTAGTCCGGCAGGGTGCAGGTTTGCAGTGAGATCAGGGACCGTCCTTCCACCGCGTTCATGACGGCCACGTTCTCCGGGCCGACGACTTTTTGCTCAGTGACGCGGTACTTGAACTCTCTGCCGGAGGAGTTCTGGAGCAATATTTCATCTCCCTCCGCTAACTGATCTAAGCGGTAGAAGACGTAGTAAGAGAGCGTGTTCGGATAGCCTATGCGGTGGCCCGCGATGAACACGTTCGCCCCATCTTGCCAGGGATATCCGGTGGCCGGAATATGCACGGCACCGTCCCTAAGCTTTTCTTCGGAGAGGGTATCGAAGACGGGTATGCCTTCTATCTCCAGGGCCGGTATCGTCAGGTAGAGCGTCTTGTCTTTGGGGCCTCCGGGATCCCGCCCGAAGTTGAACGGCTTGACGGGCGGTATCGTCCCCACCGACGAGTTGCCGGAGATTAAATCGGTCTGTGTTTCGGGATTTCCTTTGGCGTAGAAGTCCTGGTACTCGGGGATGCCCTCGGGCAAATCATCCGTCTCCGTGCCGTCCGCCGGTTTTTCAGGCTTTTTCCCGGTTTCCGCGTTGCTTTGGGTGGCCTCGTTGGTGTCGCTGCTGGCGACTTCTTCACTCGACTTCTGATCCGCCTTCGAGATGGCCACGTTGAAGGCGACACCCTCTGGCATCGTCTCGCGGTCCTCGTTGTAGATCGCCCACCTCTCCGCCTCCGAGTCGTACCAGACCCCCACCGGATGGTCGTTGTACGTGCCGCCTTCGCCTCCGGGGTTCCAGTTGCGCGTGATGAGGAGTTGGGCTTCGGGGTCGCCGTTGATCGTGGGGTCGTCCACGTAGGTGCTGTTCGCGTTGATGTTCCCGGATTCCGCACGATGGACGAATGCGGTCTGACCCTCGCGCCCTGCGGCGGCGGCGTTGATTTCCTTTGTGGAGACGGGTTTAGGAACCGCGTCGGCTTTGGTGTTTTCCATCGCGGAGACCGCGTCGGATCCGGAATTCCCCGCAGTGTTTCTGCTGTCTGGAGTACCTTCGCAGGCGGAAACGAGCAGCAGCATGAAGAGGAGCAGGACGCTGAACGCCCTGCTCCCGCGCGGAAGCATCCGGATTACGCCAGACATCTTCCGGTCTTTCCTTTGAAGTGGCTCAGACGCGCCCGAAGCTGCCTCTGCTGCGGTACTCGGTGCCGCCCGTGTCCATCATGCCGCCCATGATGAACGGGGCGACGGCCGCGAGGACCTCGTCCATGGTCAGGGCCTTGGGGAAGACTTCGTTGGCAAACGGTACGAGGCCCAAGAGCCACCGGATGGCGACAACGTGCTCGCCCTCGACGCCTTCGATGCTCCCGGCAGCGGCCAGCACGTCCGGGCTCTGGATCAGCGGCGCCGCACCCAGGTATGCGCCCACGCCGGTGGGCTCTAAGATGTTCGCCAACTCCAATACGCCCGCCTGGCTCGCTAGGGACTCCGGCGGGAAAACGAACTCCGGCTTCGCGACCGGCGTCCCGCCGAACTGCTCGATAAGGCCGGTTATCGCGTCCACGTGCGCCGACTCGTGCTCGAAGAGGTTCTCGACCACGGCCAGGGCGTCACCGGAGAGCACGCCGGCGTCCAGCGCCAGAGCGTAGAACTCCTCCTCCAGAAACTCGAGCGTGAGGGCGAAGTTGGCGATCTCTATGTCGCCTGCGGCCTGTGCGCGCGCCTCGCGCGAGAACGCGACCGAACCCGCTGCGGCGCCGACTCCGGCAACCGCCATGGCCTTGAAGAAGTTCTTCCGGCTCCGGGGCTTGGCGAATTCCTCCGCGCCCGGAACGTTGACTTTTTGCTTATCCATTATTTAGCTCAATCCTCCCTTAACCCGTGATCCCGAAT
>JACDGB010000147.1 GCA_013815485.1 Rubrobacter sp. | reverse complement strand
GGACGGCGCGAACGCGGCCACGCTAAAAAAGAGCGAGCTTCGGCGGAGGGTCGGGCTCGTCTTTCAGTTCCCCGAGGCGGCCCTCTTCGCGCCAACCGTGGCCGAGGACGTAGCCTTCGCGCCGCGCCGTCTCGGTCTGGATGAAGGCGAGATCGAAGACCGGGTGCGGCAGTCCCTCTCGCTCGTCGGCGCGGTGCATCTGAAAACCCGGTCGCCGTTCGCGCTATCAGGTGGCGAGCAACGGCGGGTCGCCATCGCGGGCGTGCTGGCGATGGGGCCTGAGGTGCTCGTCCTCGACGAGCCGACATCGGCGTTGGATCCGGAGGCGAGGGGGGACCTACTGCGTCTTATCCGGACCCTCCGGCAAACCGGAACCTCCATCGTTCTCGTCTCCCACGACACCAACGAAGTGGTCGAAGTAGCCGACCGAATCTGCGTCCTGGACAAGGGTGAAATACGCGCCATCGGCCTCCCATCCGAAGTCTTCTATATGATCCCCGAGTTCGCCCCCGCGACGGTACAAACGGTCTCTGCCCTGAGCGACATCGGCTATGACGCCGGCAGTCCGGTGCGTTTCGAGGAGACGTTGCGGGCACTGAAGCGGCTGGTGGAGGGATGATGCACCTCAAGCTCTTTTCGACTCACGAAAAACGTACACCATGAACCGAAGCCTCGGGCAGTTCTATCCGGTGGCGTCGGTGTTACATGCACTGGACCCGCGAGCCAAGATCGTGGCTACCGCCTTGCTGGTGTTCGGGCTGTTTCTCGTGGACTCCGCAGCCGGTCTCGTCCTGGTGGTGGCAGCGGTCGTTGCTCTCGTGGCGGCGAGCCGCGTCCCGCCCATTACCTTCCTGCGGTCGCTCCGGCCCGTGGCGTTCATCGTGGCGCTCACGGTCCTCTTTCAGGTCCTCTTTTCGCGGGAGGGGGAGACGCTGTTCGTCTGGGGAATCCTGGAGATTCACGAGGGCGGATTGCGGCTGGGACTCTTCCTCGGGCTCCGCATACTCCTGCTCGTCTCGGCCGCGGCCCTCCTCACGGCGACGACCGCTCCTCTGGCCTTGTCCGATGGCCTGGAGGATTTGCTCTCCCCACTCAAGAAGATCCGCTTCCCGGCCCACGAGGTGGCGATGATGATGACCATAGCCCTCCGCTTTATCCCAACGCTGCATGAGGAGACACAGAAGATCACCAAAGCCCAGGCCGCTCGCGGCGCGGATTTCTCCGAAGGCGGTCCTTTATCTCGCGTGCGCGCCACGATTCCGATCCTGATCCCGCTGACCGTCGGAGCTTTTAGAAGGGCCGATGACCTGGCCGAAGCAATGGAGAGCCGAGGCTACCAGGGCGGCGAAGGCCGGACTCGCTACCGCGAACTGCGCTTCCGCCCCCGCGACGCCATCGCCCTCGCCGTCACGGCCCTCGTTCTGGCCGGAGCCGCTCTGCTGTGAAGCGGTCGCTTCCCGTCCTCGTGAACCGTGAGGCGTATTTTTCGACCTCCGAACCACGAACCACGAATCACAAATCACGAGCGCATCGCCCCCAAAACCACGGGTGTTGCCAATGAAGCTGGCCGGTCTCGTGGAGTACGACGGCTCGGACTTCGCCGGATGGGCCGCGCAGCCGAACCGGCGGACGGTCGAGGGCACGCTCTCGGAGGCGCTCGAACTGGTCCTTCGTCACCCGGTAAAGATGAGCGTCGCCGGGCGCACTGACGCCGGGGTACACGCATTCGGGCAGGTCATCTCCTTCGAGGCGGAGACCGGGCTCACGCCGTCCAACCTCGCCTACAGGACCACCGCCGTCCTTCCAAAAGACGCCGCGCTCCGCCGTTGCGTCGCCGTCTCTGACACCTTCGATGCTCGCCGGGACGCGAAGAGCCGGGGTTACGAGTTCCGGATCTTCAACCACCCCGTCCGCTCTCCCCTGCAACGCCACCGCGCAACATACATCGCCCGCGCGCTGGATTTCGGTCTCCTCGAAGAAGCGGCGGAACGAGCGCGCGGGACCCACGATTTCCGGGCGTTCACGCCTGCCCGGACCTATCACGTCCGCTTCGAGCGCAGCGTCTCGGAATCCCGCTGGGAGAGAACCGGGGATTTGCTCATCTACCACGTTACCGCGAACTCTTTCCTGTACGGCATGGTACGCGCGCTAGTTGGTACGATGCTGGAGGTTGCGGATGGGAGGCGCACAGTGGCATCCTTCGAGTGTCTGCTCTCCGGCGGCGAGCGCGGCGAGGCCGGTCCATCCGTCCCGAGCCAGGGCCTCACGCTGGTGAACGTAGATTACGATGACCTCGACCTGTAAAGGAGCGGCATGAACGGAGACGATCTCGGAAAGTTGTTGCGCGACGTGGACGCCTACATCGGGGAGCTGTTCGCCCCACCGGACGCGGCACTCCAAACCGCGCTGGAAGATTCACAACGCGCCGGGCTACCGGAGATACACGTTTCCCCGAGCCAGGGTAGGCTCCTGCAACTGCTGGCTGAGATAGCCGGTGCCCGGCGCGTGTTGGAGATCGGCACGCTCGGCGGGTACAGCACCATCCACTTTGCCCGCGCCCTGCCGGATGACGGGGCCCTGATCTCACTCGAACTCGACGAGCGCCACGCCGATGTCGCCCGCACAAACATCGAGCGCGCCGAACTCTCCGACAAAGTGGAGTTGCGCGTCGGCGACGCCAGAGAACTGCTCGCCGCGCTGGCCGAGAGCGGCGTCGAGCCTTTCGACCTCGTCTTCATAGACGCGGACAAGGAAGGCTATCCAGAGTACCTGGAGTGGTCTATGAAGCTCTCGCAGCCTGGGACCCTCATCCTGGGCGACAATGCCATCCGGGGCGGCGGCGTCCTCGACCCAAAGGACGATTCCGCCCGCGCGACGAGGCAGTTCAACCGGATGCTCGCCGAAGACGAACGGCTCTCGTCTATCATCCTGCCCATATTGCGGGAGCGGATAGACGGTCTTGCGATAGCGCGGGTTCGAGCATGAACCCGCGCTATCCGCTTTTCGGTCGCTAACTCCGGACGGCGACGACCTCCAGGTAATCGCTCGGGACCACCACTGTATCGTCTCCCGACGTGTTGAAACGGCCGAGTAGATCGATCAGATCCCGCTCCAGGTCTTCTTTTCCTTCCGCGTCGAGCGCCTCGAAGGCTTTGAGGGAGGGACCGTAGTATCCTTTGAAGTAATCCACGAAATGCTGCGCGGATCGGTAGCGGAAAGCAAAGCTACGCTGCTCCGCTCGCAGTTCCGCCACGCCGTCCTCGAGGAGTTCGTGTATGCCCTTGTCGGTTCCCCACCTGAAGGGGGAGTTCGGGAGGGGTGGCGGCGGCACATGCTTGCCTATCGTGCGGAAGAAGTGCCCGATGAAGCCGTCCGGCGTCCAGTTGGCGAGGCAGATCTTGCCTCCAGGCCGGCAGACGCGAAGCAACTCGCTCGCCACCCGATCCTGATCCGGAGCAAACATCACCCCGAGTGTGGATAAAATAACGTCGAAGGATGCGTCGTCAAAGGAGAGGTTTTCGGCATCGCCTTCCCGAAAGTCAACCTGCAAACCCTCGGCTTCGGCCCGTTCCCGCCCCTCCTCCAGAAGCATCGGGACGTAGTCAATGCCGATCACATCGCAGAAGCGGCGGGCCGCCGCCAGCGCCGCATTGCCGTTTCCCGTCGCAACATCGAGAACCTGCTGACCGGAGCGCAGATCCGCAGCCTCGCAGAGATTTTCGGCCATGATGACCAGCGTCACGCCGACCTTGCCATAGTCCCCCGAAGACCACGCCTTTTGCTGACGCTCCTTTATCGCGCCGAGGTCCGGCGCCTGAGGTTGGCTGGTCATCTACGCCTCCTTGCTTCGCCGACTCTCCCACGTCATCTTGAAATGAATATAACCACAGTTTTGCGGGCTTTGGCAACGATCGATGCGAGAGCTGGCCGGCGATGGCGCGGCCGGACGGGCTCACGCTAGCGTGCGTGGTGGGCGATCAGTGGCGCTTGAGATTCCTGTGTCCTATACTGGGATAGCGGGCCACCCCTGGAGGGGGCGATTTTGGACGCGCACGCAGCGGCATCTCTATTGGATGAGTTCAGGAAGCTGCCGAGCCGTATCGAACGGCCGCAGACATTTCTGGAGATCGGCGGTTATCCGCACTACGAGAATCAATGCAGCAACTTCCTTGCATTCTTCTTCGACCCGGAAGGCCCGCATGGTCTGGGAAGTCTATTCCTCGATGCCCTGATGAATTCACTGGGTGTTGAAGATGGAGAAGAAAGCCTTGTGGGAGGCGTCTCGGTTGATCGTGAGGTTGGCACGAAAGCGGGTAATCGAATAGACATTCTCATAAAGTCGGGCTCTCACGCAGTGCTGATTGAGAACAAGATCCATGCTGCGGCGGTCAATCCCTTTGACGACTACTCAACATACCTGGATCGCTTGAAGGACGAAGATGGAACTGCCTATAAGAACAAGATCAAGGTTCTGCTTACACTCTACCCGTCCGGTGAAGGCTCTGATTGGGGCTTCGTCAACCTTACCCACGCGGACTTCGTGAGCGCAGTGCGTTCCGCGCTCGGACATCACGTCCACACAGCGGACAATCGCTATCTAACCTTTATGCTGGACTTTCTGAACACGCTCGAAAATCTGGGGGAAGGGACTCGAATGAACCAGAAGTTTGTCAAACTGCTTGCGGATCGAACCGACGAGGTAGTGAAATTCCAGGAGGGAGTAAAGCAGGTGCGGGATGAGGTGCGGGGGAAAGTTCAAAGCCTCGGAGAACTCATAGAATTGAAGGGTTACCAACGCATTCAGCAAGTTCCCTGGCAACCTAAAGCGATTTTCATATAGGATGCACCTGCCGTAGGTCGTAGCCGCAGTGTCCGAAGAAGCCGCGTGCATCCTCCTCACTGACCGCCGCGAGCGCCCGATGCGTGGCCTCGAAGAGGGCGTCCAGCGTCCTGGCCTTCGCCTTCCTCAACAAGCCCTTGACCTTCGAGAAAGCTTCCTCGATGGGGTTGAAGTCCGGCGAGTAGGGCGGTAGGAGCAGCACCTCGGCCCCTCGGGCCTCGACCAACTCCCTCACCCAGGCGCCCTTATGCACGGAGAGGTTGTCCATCACCACTATCTGTCCGGGCCGCAGCGCCGGGCACAGCAGTTCCCTCAGGTAGAGCGAGAAGGACTCCCCGTCGGAGGAGCCCTCGATGCTCAAAGACGGCCCTATCCCCTCCGAAGAGATCGAGGAGATGAGGGTGACGTTCTTGCCCCGGTTCCTCGGAGCCTTCCCGTAGGCCCGCTCTCCCCTCGGAGCCCTAGCGTAGCGCGTGGTGAGGGCTATGTTGGTGGAGGATTCGTCCACGAACACCAGCCGCCTCGGGTCCACCCCGCTCAGGCGCTCTAGCCAAGCACCTCGCTCCTCCTCGTTTCGCTCGGAGGCCACCAACGACTTTTTTTGAAGGTCCACCCGAGCCGCCTCACGGCGCGGCTCATCGTCGCCACCGACACCCTCACACCGCGCTCCTCCTCC
>JACDGB010000146.1 GCA_013815485.1 Rubrobacter sp. | reverse complement strand
GGTAAACCCTTCGAGGCGGCACTCTCATTGGATGGGGAGTACCGGGTCAAGCTGGAGTTCGAGAATGGACGTTAGCCGACGGTCTTCGAGAAATTTCCTCATCTTAGCAATCATGAGGACTGGCCCGATGCGTATGATGGGCTACGTATCCCGAGCAGTGGCGTCCTCGGAGTAGCCGCGCGGAGCTACAGTTGGGTCTGCCCGCAACGGAGAGGCTGCTTCGGCGGTCTCTCCGTTTTCATGCGCTAAACTCTTTCGACGTATGAGAGTGATCGTCGTCGGGGCCGGCCTTGCCGGCCTCACATGTGCAAAGGTATTGGCGGAGCGTGGGGCCGAAGTCGCCGTGTTCGAGGCGTCTGACGGCGTCGGCGGCCGGGTACGCACCGATGAAGTGGACGGTTTCCTGCTCGACAGAGGCTTTCAGGTGTACTTCACCGCTTATCCCGCCGCCCGACGCCATCTGGACCACGCAAAGCTCGACCTTCGGGCTTTTGATCCCGGCGCAGTAGTCTGCCGGGGAGGGAGGAAAAGTATTCTCTCCGATCCCAGGCGAGATCTCGGCTCACTTGCGCCCTCGATCCTCTCGGATGCCGCCACCGCGGGAGATAAACTCCGCACCCTCAAGCTCGCCGTGAGTGCCCGGCAGGACGAGTCGGAGTCCGCTGGCGAGAGGCTGGATGGGGACGTGACTAGCCTGGAGTATCTGCGGGGTCTCGGGTTTTCGGAGAGGATCTTGGACCGTTTTTTCCGGCCCTTCTACGGTGGCATCTTCCTGGACCGCGACCTGGGAACCTCATCGCGTGTGTTGCGCTTCACCTTCAAGATGCTCGCCAGCGGCGAGACTGTCATTCCGGCGCGGGGGATCGGTGAGATCCCAAAACAGCTCGCGTCCCATCTCCCCGAAGAAGCGATATATTTGAACAGCCCGGTCGAGGAGTTGCTGCAGGACGGGGAGCGAGTCTCCGGCGTGAGGTCATCCGGGACGGAGCACGAAGCTGATGCCGTGGTTGTTGCCACGGATGCCCCGGTGGCCCGCAGGCTCGTTGGCGCGACTGTCCCGGAAGGGTCCGTTGGACAGACCTGTCTGTATTACGCTTTGAGTGGTCTGGGCGCGGGAAAGAAGATTCTGTTGAATGGTGAGGACGGAGGGTTTTTGAATAACGTCGTGGAGATCAGCAACATCTCGGAGGCATACGCCCCACCTGGGGAGAGCCTGGTGAGCGCCGTCACCCTCGGGATACCGGACGCACCGGACGAGGAACTTTTTCGGCGTGGGGTTTCGGACATAACCCGCTGGTATCCTGACGCTGACCTCCGGCCGCTCGCCATCTACCGTATCCCATTCGCCCAGTTCTCCCAACCGCCGGGCGTCCACGACGAGTTGCCGGAGAACCGCACCGAGACGCAGGGGCTCGTGCTCGCCGGGGAGTACACCGAGGACTCGTCCATAAACGGTGCCATGCTGTCCGGGGAGAGGGCCGCCGCGGAGGTGCTTCGGTGAGCGGTGTACCGGCGCTCAAGATAGAGAAGCTCACGAAGACGTATTCGAATGGCTTTCTCGCGCTGGATGGAGTTTCGCTGGAGGTCGGAGCTGGGAAGTTCGTCGGGTTGTTAGGTCCCAACGGGGCGGGGAAGACTACGCTCATAAACAGCGTCGTTAGTTTGGCGAGGCCGGATACCGGGTCCGTCGAGGTGTATGGGAAGGACGCTTTCCGGGAATTTCGGGAAGCGCGGCGCATGATCGGGATCTCCCCCCAGGAGGTGAACCTGGACAAGTTCCTGACCGTCAGGGAGGTCCTGACATTCCACGCCGGTTACTACGGCGTCCCGAGGAAAAAGGCGAAGGAGAAGGCCGAGGAGATGCTGGAACGCTTCGGCCTCGTGGAGAAGCGGGACCAGAGGACCAACACGCTCTCGGGCGGGATGAAGCGGCGGGTGATGTTCGCCCGCGCCCTCATGCACGACCCGGATGTACTCTTCCTGGATGAGCCGACAGCCGGGGTGGACGTGGAGCTTCGCTACAGTTTGTGGGGCTACGTCCGGGAACTCAACCGCGGCGGCATGACTATTCTGCTCACGACGCATTATCTGGAGGAAGCAGAGGCGTTGTGCGATGAGATCGCGCTGATAGACGGCGGTCGTATCGTTGATCGGGGCACCAGCGCGGATCTCAAGGACCGTTACGAAGCCGGGAACGTCGAGGAGGTATACATGAAGGTGATCGGCGCTGCTTCTCACCGATAGAACCTTCCGCACCCTGCTCCTGCGTGAAGTCCTGCGCTTCACGCGGGTCTGGATGCAGACCATCGTGCCCCAGATCCTGACCTCACTCCTCTACCTGGTCGTCTTCGGAATCGCCCTGGGCACGCGCATCAAGGAGATAGACGGCATCCCGTACCTGGAGTACATCCTGCCCGGCATCGCCCTGATGAGCCTCGTCACCAACTCACAGATGAACTCATCCTGGTCCGTCTTCGACGCCAAACGCGAACGCTACATAGACGAGGTTCTCATAAGCCCGATGAGCGATCTTCAGATAGCCCTCGCCTATTCTTTGGGCGGGACGCTTCGGGGCGTGGTGATGGGGACTTGCGTCTTCCTCGTCGGGATCCCGTTCGTGGGGGTGGGCGTCGAGAACCCGTTGTTGCTCATCGTCATCGGGGTCCTCGCATCGTTCGCCTTCTCCTCGATCGGGACGATGGTCGGGGCGCTCGCAACGCGGATAGAACACATCTCGTTCCTGACCAGCGTCGTGATCCAACCGCTGACGTTCCTGGGCGGGGTCTTCTATTCCGTCGGCATGTTGCCAGACGTTCTGAGGCTGGCGACGTACTTCAACCCTATCTTCTACACGGTGGACGCCGCCCGGTACGCGACGTTGGGCATCTCTGACCTCAATCCGTACCCGACTCTCGGGATGGTCTTCCTGATCGCCGTCCTCGCCTTCTGCGGCGCCTGGTTGGCGATAAGCCGTGGCCCGAACCTCCGATACTAGAGATATTCCTTAGCAGGTGAATGCAATCCCGGTCAGTCCAAGAAGTGTGTAAGGTCATGAATAAACGCCACGCTACCACAAGCAGTATCATGTAGAACAATGAAAACGTCCGGGCATTTCGATGACGACGTATCGAAACGGTCGGATAGAGTAGACATAAAGGACGAGTGGGTGGAGCTGGCGCGAGATGATCCGGAGTTCAAGGAGTTTCAGGAGAACGGGCGAGTTAAGCACTGGATTTTTGTGCCTGGAGTAAAGCGTTGGCTACGGATTGTTCTGTTAGAGGATCGGGAAACTGTACACACCAAACATTGGGATCGCGGGTTTCCCAAACAGCTAAGAAGATTCGAAGAGGGCAAAGAATGGCGAATGGTGAGGTGCTAACAACATGAGGATTAGCTATCATGAAGACACCGATTCTCTGTATATACACTTGAGCGACAGAGCCACGGACGAATCGGAGGAGATCGCCCCTGACACGGTTGCTCATTTCGACCAAGATGGAGAGCTTACCGGCATAGAATTTTATTCGGAGTTCGGAGAGAAGTTCGGGCTAGAAGCTGTTGAAGTTTCGGGCTTAGAGGTTGAGAATGATCTGGAGATTGAGCTTGCGCGCTTACCTTAGAAGGAGCTAGAGAACATTGGACCTTGCTTCCATCGCTCAGATAGCGTCAGCTATTGGTACATTAGTCCTCGCGGCTCTGACGTTCGCTTACGTCCTTTTCACTCGCGAGATGGTCAAAGAGGCGCGTGAAACTCGCATTATCCAAGAACGGCCAGAAGTTATCGTTGATGCAGATTACAGTGATCGAGACGTAGTCGATGTTGTGGTTCGCAACATCGGTAAAGGCGCGGCGAAGGACGTAACTTTTGACTTCTCGACGCCGATGGAGAGTTCGACAAGTATTAGAAAGGGTTCGGAGGGTGTTCCCTTAAATGAACTTCCCTACTTCAAAGAAGGGATCGAATTCTTGGCTCCTGGGGCAGAGATTCGAGCCTTCTGGGACACGTATATCGGTCTATTTCCATTACTGCGGAACAAAGGACTCAGCGAGGGTATTACGATTACCAGCAGATACAAGTCCCTTGCTGGAAAATCCTACGAGACTAGGTGGACGATCAACCCACTTCGTCTTTCTGGAACGCCTCATGTTAAGCGCAGGGGAGAGAACGAAATCGCAAAGGCCGTAGAAAGCATTTCCAAGGACTTGCACAGGGTGGTGAGTCTTCGTGGACTTAAGATCATAAGCAGAACAGAGCAGCGGGAAGAAGATAGGCATCTTCAGGAACAAACAGAAGCTGACCGCGCTGAGGCAGGTGAGTAGAAACTAACAATCAACCGGATGCAGCGGATCTACCGGGTTGGCATTAAAGCGAGATTGCCATCAGACGAAGTTAGAGAAATTGCAGCAAGTAAGTCTGATCTGAGTGGCGAGAATTTACTGGATGAATCGAACCTCCACTACTAAGTCCGGTGCCTGGCCCTTCGTCCTGGCGGTCTTCGCCGCATCGAGGCTGCTGTTCCTCGGGGCTGGTTCCCTGGCGGCAGTCTATTTACCACAGGCCGACCCGGCGGGCGAACCGTTGGAGCCGTCAGGATTCTTGAACTACTGGGCGCACTGGGATGGGGCGTGGTATTCGGAGATCTCCACAGAGGGATACGGGGCGCGGGCCCCGGCCTCGACGGCGTTCTTCCCGCTTTACCCGATGCTCGTGCGGTTCGGGGCCACGCTCGGGGGTGGGCCTGCGGCGTGGGGAGTGGGGATCTCACTCCTGGCTACGCTCTTCGCGCTGTATTTCGTCTACCGCATCGCGGAGACACTCTACGATGTCCGCGCCGCCCGTGCCGCCACGCTGGTTCTCGCGTTCTTCCCGACGGCCTTTTTTATGAACGCCGTATACACGGAGGCGCTTTTCCTGGCGTTCACGGCTGGTTCGGTCTGGGCGGCCTGCGTGCGGCGAGATCTTTTGTTCGCCGGTCTCCTGGGCGCTCTTGCCGCCGCGACCCGCAACCTCGGCATCCTCCTCCTGATACCTCTCTTCCTGGAGTGGATGCGGCACCGGCGGGAGTTCGGGGCGCGTGGGATATTGGGGCTTGCGCTTGTCCCCTTGGGATTGGCCGGGTACGCGGCGTTCTTGTGGGCGAGGTTCGGCGACCCGCTCGTGTTCGTCCGCCAGCAGGGAGAGTACTGGGGACGTGAGCTTGCCAGCCCCATCTCGACCGCGCGGGATGCGTGGCGAACCGCCAGGGAAGGCGCGTGGTATCTGCTCGACCCGGCGGCGCTCTTCGTGAGCGCGGACCCGACTCCGGCGCTCGATGCCTCGAATACCCTGAACCTGGTGTTCCTGGTCTTCTTCCTGGCTGTCGCTGTCGTTGGGATTTTCGTCCTGCCGCCGGGACTATCCATGTATTCCTTCGTCCTGGTGCTGTTGCCGGTTTTGACGCCCAGCTCGTCTTTTCCGCTCATGAGCCAGCCGCGTTTCGTGCTTGGGGCGTTCCCGATGTTCCTGGTCCTCGGGTATCTTCTCTCCCGCAATCGGGTGT
>JACDGB010000145.1 GCA_013815485.1 Rubrobacter sp. | reverse complement strand
CTCGTAGAGCTTTTTGGTCTTCTGATACGTGGCCTCCGGGGTCGCCAGGTTCTCGCCGTCGTAGCCGAGAATGTCTACCAGAGCGGTGCCCGTGTACTCGGGATAAATGTCTATTTGCCCGCTGCGAAGCGCCTTGTCCGCTATCTGGGCGGAGCCGAGGTTGAGCTTTGTCTCCACGTTCAATCCCTCCGCCTCCAATGATTGGGCGTAGAGTTCGCCGAGGACGTATTGCTCGGTGAAGTTCTTGGAGCCGACGATGATCGCCGACTCGTCTCCGCTGCTGCCGCTCGGGCCGCTGCCTCCTTCTTCGCCGACGTTGCCGCACGCTGCGGCCAGGGTCAGGGTGAGGAGCGCCGCTAGCAGAGCCGTCAGCGGAGCGTGCATGTTCGTCTTCTTCATGTATTCCTCCATGTTCGGATTACTTCTTCTTTCGGGCCAGGCGCAGCCCTTTCGGGGTGAACGCCCGTTCCAGGCCGCCGAAGATGAGTTCGGTGGCTATCGCGAGGAGCGCGATGGTGAACGAGCCCGCCAGCAGCACGGGCGTATCGCTGCGTTGCAGGCCCTCGACGATCAACTCCCCCAGCCCGCCGCCGCCGATGAACGTCGCCAGAGTGGCGGCCGCTACCACCTGCACAGCAGAGGTGCGGATACCGGCGAAGATCACGGGCATCGCGATGGGGAGTTGGATGCGGCTGAGGATCTGAGCCTCCGAAAGCCCCATGCCGCGCGCCGCGTCCACGACCTCCCTGCTAACCTCCTTCAGCCCCGTCGCGGCGTTGATGAGGATGGGCGGGATGGCGAGCAGCGTCAGCGCGAGGAGCGACGGGGCGAACCCGAAACCTAGGACCGGCAGAGCAAGGGCCAGTATGGCGATGGATGGCACGGCCCGACCGACGTTGCCGATGTTTATGGCTATCGCGGACCCGAGCGGCGTGTTTCGCACCGCTAGGGACACGGGAATGGCGATGGCGATGGCGATTAGCAACGAGACCACGGAGAGGACGATGTGCGTCTGGAGCAACTCCGGGAAGTTCGGGCGTTGCGTCACCTCGAAGATGGCCTCCATCCTACGCCCTCCTCGTTCGGGCCCACGGACGGAGGCGGCGTTCCACGGCCAGGAGCGAGACGTCCGCCACGATTGCCAACGCCGTCGCAAGGACCGCGCCGGTGATGATCATGGTCGGAAAGCCCCGGTTGATGCCGTCGAAGATCATCTTCCCCAGCCCGCCACCGGATATGTACGCCCCGATGGTGGCGATCCCGATTATCGTCACGGTCGCAATGCGGATGCCGGCCACGATCACCGGCAACGCCAGCGGCAACTCCACGCCGAAGAGGATCTGGGCCGGCGTCAGCCCCATTCCTTTCGCCGCGTCTATCGTCTCGGGAGGTACCGCGTCCAGACCGGCGACCACGTTGCGGATGAGCACGAGGAGCGAGTACGCGACGAGAGCCACGATCACCGCCCGTGGTCCGATTCCAATGCCGGGGACGGTGATCAGGATGCCGAACATCGCAAGGCTCGGGATGGTGTACAGAAGACCAGTGACGAACGTGACTGGCGCGTAGGCCGTCCGGTAGCGGGCCGCGAGGATTCCGAGGGGGAGCGAGATCGCCAAAGCTATCGCCACGGAGACCGCGGAGAGGAAGATGTGGCCTTGCAAGGCCGGCAAGATATCCTCCACGAAGTTCTCCGAGATCCAATCCCACTCGATCAGCGGCCCATACGTTTGGAGGAGATTTATTCTACTCACGCGGCCTTTCCCGGTCCTGGGAGAGTTCCTCTATGGCGCTCATGGTGATGAGGCGGCGCTCGCCATCCCTCTCGACCACGGCCCGCTCCGTCCCCGAGCCCATCATCTCAGAGAGCGCGTCGCGCACCGTGAGGTCGCCACTGATCGCCGGAAGCCCACTACCCTCGCCGTTCACCGGTTCCAGGTTCATATCCCCGACGCGCATCAACGAGAGCCTCTTCAAGACCCGGTCGGCTCCGACGAAGGACTCCACGAACTCCGAGGCCGGATTCGCCAATATGTTCTCCGGCGAATCATATTGCTCCAGGAAACCGCCTTGCCTCAAAATGGCGATCTTGTCTCCCATCTTTATGGCCTCGTCTATGTCGTGGGTGACGAAGACGATGGTCTTCTTGATGTCGTCCTGGATCTTGACGAACTCGTCTTGCAACCTCTCGCGGGTGATAGGGTCCACCGCCCCAAAAGGCTCGTCCATGAGCATGATCGGGGGGTCCGCAGCCATCGCCCGCGCTACCCCGACCCTCTGCTGCTGCCCTCCCGAAAGCTCGGCAGGATAGCGGTCGCGGTAGTCATCAGGGGAGAGCCCGACGAGGTCGAGGAGCCCGTCCACCCGCTCTTTTATGCGGTCGCGGTCCCATTCCAAAAGGCTCGGGACGATCGCCACGTTGTCGGCGATGGTGCGGTGAGGGAAGAGCCCGATCTGCTGTATGGCGTAGCCGATCTTGCGCCGTAGCTGCGTCCCGCTCATGGCGGTATTCGGTTCGCCGTCAATGAGGACCTCGCCTTGCGAGGGCTCGATGAGGCGGTTGACCATCCGCATGGAGGTGGTCTTGCCACAGCCGCTCGGCCCCACCAACACACAGACCTCCCCTTCGGGGACTTCGAAGGAAAGGTCGTTGACCACCGGCCTCTCGGTGCCGGGATAAGTCTTGCTGACTCCTCTAAACTCGATCATTGCATCTCCCGTATTTCCAGGGATAAAAACCCTCCCTGTATGGCTTGGTAACCTCTCTGGACACGTCCATGACTCCTTCTGATCTCTGGATGCGGTTCGGGGAAGTATACTTGATTCTTCGCTTCGTTCCCCGATACCCAACCGCCAAAGCGTTGCTCGAAGGCGCGCAATGACAGACTATGGCTTTCGCCAGTGGTGGTTACGCTGACCTGTATTCCTTGCTTCGCGTCGGGCAGTTGGTGGAGCGAGGCTGCGACATGGTTCTCGTGGATACATCCCTCGGGCGTCCCGGAGGTCGGGATTCCGGCCCTGCCTACCGGCGCCCGATCCCGAGCAACAAGAAGATGACGAAGTAGACGCCGGCAGCCGAGAGGGCGGTGAAGTAGAAGCCGTCGGTGTCGTATGAGCGTTGCTGCTCGGGGGAGAGGGGGAGCGCGTTGACCAGGGCCGCCGCCGGGGACTCCAGCAGTCGTCCGAGGCTGTACAGGGCGGTGGTCAGGCCGTTGGTGTCCTGCGCGACGGACAGGTATTCCATCCCGACGTGAAAGAGTATGACCACGATCACAAAGCCGATCACCGTGCGAATGAGCCCCATCTCCTATCCCCTTTCTCCTGGTTGCCCACCCTGGAACCTCATCCCGCCACGCCCCGGAAGCTTAGTGCTTGTCTTGTGGTTCGGGTTCGTCATCGTCGGCGATTATACTGGTTTCGGGATGGCCATTTGGGAGCGGAGTTTGGGGGTGTTCGGGAGCTTCTTTTTCGGGTTCGCCCTCCTGCTGAAGTTCTTCGTCTTGTATGTCCTCTTCCTCGGCGTGCCAGGCTTCGTGCTTGAAGGCGGGCTTTCGGGGATGGCGTTCGTCCACGATCAAGGCCAGGCCCGCCACGGTGAAGCAAAACAGTCCCATCATAAAGGTCGCAGAGTCCCTCACCAGGATGCCGAGCGCAGCCACGACGCCTGATACCCACCACAGCGCGAACATCACGCCCTGGCCGCGGGTCTTGGGATCAAGGGCCATGAACCCTCCAAAGACGAGCCCCGCGACCGAAGACAGCAACACAAGTATCCTCAGGATGGTCAGCAGGAGCGTCACCGGAGTATTCTACCCGTCCGCTCCCCCAGCCTCATCTGCGGCTCATCGCCCGCCGGTAGGCTTTCATTCGCGTGACGAGGTGTTCCCAGTCGTGGGAGGGACCTTCGAGGCGATTGCCGTACAGGGTGAACTTGTGGACGAGCTCGTGCAGCGCGCTCTCGTCATCCGATACACATAGGGGGCTGGCGACGATCAGGACTTCCCAGTCCTCCTCTTCCCTGATGTTGTTTATGGCCTCTTTCAGGCCAGGCTTATGGTAAAGGAGGCGTCCCGAGGCTCGGAGATCCTGGTATGCAGCGACGATTTCGTGGCCGTGGTTCGCGGCGTAGGCGGTTCCAGCGTCCTTCTGCTGGTCCCGGTCGGGCAGCTCGCCCTCCGGGCCGGTCCTTATGTAGAGGGCCGCTCGTGCCACTGAATGCCAGATGATAGCATGCGGCCCGTCTGCTATGATCTCGAGGAGTCAGCGGTGCTGGCGGTGCGTCGGGACGTGGCGCAGTCTGGTAGCGCACTCGGCTGGGGGCCGAGTGGTCGCCGGTTCAAATCCGGCCGTCCCGACTCTTCTTACAAGCAACTCTCACGGAAAGGCCACGGATTTTGGACACACTGTACCTTCTTCTCGGCATCATCGGCTTCATGGTCCTCATCGCGGTCTTCTTCTTCGGGGGGTTTTTGATCCTCGACTTCATCTGGGGCCGCCGCGGGGGAGACCTTTAGGCCCGCAAGGGTCCCCGGAACCCCGATGCGCTTCCTTTCTCCTTTCCTCGTGGCTGCTTGATCCCCGCCCTCCAAGACCTCCGGATAGTCGAACTCGGGCGTCTGATCCTGCACGAGGACCACGACGAGGAACGCCTCGTGCGCGTGCGCGGCAGGATCTACGCCGAAGGCGTGCAACGTAACCCCGTAATCGTCTCGCCTTTCGAGGAGGGTTTCCTCGTTCTCGATGGCGCTCACAGGGTCCACGCCTTGAGAGGACTCGAAGCCCATCTCGCCCTCGTCCAGATCGTTGACCCTCCTCCCCCGGCGGAGAGTTGGTCGCACCTGCTGACCGCCGCCAGGGTCGAGAGACTCCGCGAATTCGACGAGCTGCGAATCTCGGAGAAGGACTCCCACGACGGCTGGATGGCCGAGGTCGAGGCCGCTGGCGGGAGACATTTATATTTGAGGCCCCGAAGAAACGGGTTGCCCGAGGAGGTCCACGCCCTCTGGGCGATGCAGAGGGTATATCCCGGAGACAGCGAAGTGCGCCGCGTAGGTTCGGACGAAGTTAGTAGACTCATCGGAGATGACGCCCTGATCCGCTATAGGGTGTTCTCTCCTGGGGAGCTGATCGAGGTGGTGCGCTGCGGCGCCATGTTGCCGGCCGGCATAACGCGCTTCCGGGTCGAGGAGCGCGTGCTCGGCGCGCGCTTCCCGCTGCGGAGCTTGCAGAGCGACGATACTCAGTCCCGCAACGCCGAGCTACGGAGCCTCGTCGAGGAACGCTGGCGGGAGAAGCGCATTCGCCGCTACGACGAGCCGGTCGTGCTCTTCGAATAGTGTCGCACGATACTGGCTGTTCGGGACGATTTCAAAACGAAATTGCTATGTGCTAAATTGCAGCCGTGGTAGAGAAGCGCCCTCCGAAAGACATAAGAGCTACAGGGTCCCGATTCCGCCTACTCGATTTTCCCTGCATCCCGACGTTCCCGAGAAGATGGAGATGATGCTTTGACCGCTACGGTAGTGCTGGGCCTCGCGTGGGGCGATGAAGGTAAGGGACGGGTCTGCGATGCT
>JACDGB010000144.1 GCA_013815485.1 Rubrobacter sp. | reverse complement strand
GCTCCGCCCTCTCCCGAAGAAAGTCGCGCACCTCTCGGACGACATTTTCGTAGCGGGGGTTTTGCTGCATGGTCTTCGGCTCGCCTTGCATGTGCATGAGGATCACGGGACATCCCGCCTCCGCCACGAGCTTCGCCATCCGCCCGTCGCCGCGCAGGGCGCTCACATCGTTGATGATGCTCGCCCCCGCTTCGATGGCGGCCTCGGCGGTCTGGGCGCGGTACGTGTCTATGGAGATCACGGCGTCCGGCCTTTCATCGAGGATCGCCTGAATCACGGGCACGACGCGACCGATCTCCTCTTCCAGGGATACGGGGGCCGAGCCCGGACGGGTGGATTCTCCACCGATGTCTACTACGTGAGCGCCTTCGTCGAGCATGGCGGAGGCGCGAGCGACGGCCTTCCCGTGGTCAAGAAACTCGCCGCCGTCGGAGAAGGAGTCGGGGGTTACGTTCAGGATTCCCATGAGTACGGGGCCGGGTCTCGTGATGAGATCCCCGGCCCCGGTGAGGCGATCTTGCCTGGAGTTTCGGTTCACCTAATCTTCATGGCCGTTGCGGTGCGGGCCTTCGGACTCGAAGTGTACGTGGTCAACGGCGTGTTCCTCGACGAGGTTGCGAAGGTGCTTGGCGTCCACGGTCTCGTATTCGATCAGGTCCTTCGACAGCTTCTCGAGGAGGTCCCGGTTGCGGAGGAGAACGTCTTCGGCGGTGTCGTATGACTCGTCAACGATGCGCCGGATTTCCTTGTCTATCTGGAAGGCGATCTCATCCGAGTAGTCAGGCTGCGCCCCGAAGTCCCGGCCCATGAAGACCTGCTGGTTGGCGTGTCCGAGGGACATCGGCCCGAGCTTGTCGCTCATGCCGAAGCGGGTGACCATCTGCTTGGCGGTCTGCGTGACCCTTTCGAGGTCGTTGGAGGCGCCGGTGGTGATCTCATCGAAGGTGACGTTCTCCGCCGCCCGGCCGCCGAGCATCATGGCGAGCTGGGCCATGAGCTGGCTGCGGCTCATCATGAAGCGGTCCTCCGTGGGAAGGCTCATGGTGACGCCGAGGGCCTGCCCGCGCGGGATGATGGAGATCTTGTGTACCGGGTCCGCATCGGGCAAGAGGGCGCCCACGACGGCGTGTCCGGCCTCGTGGTAGGCGGTGATCACCTTCTCCTTCTCAGAGATGATGCGCGTCTTGCGCTCGGGACCGGCGATCACACGGTCCACCGCCTCCTCCATCTCTGACATGTTGATCTCTTCCTTGTCACGCCGGGCCGCAAGCAACGCCGCCTCGTTCACCAGGTTCGCAAGGTCCGCGCCGGTGAAGCCGGGCGTGCCGCGAGCTATGGTCTCAACGTTTATGTCGTCACCGAGCGGCTTGCCCCTCGTGTGGACGGTCAGGATCTTCTCGCGCCCCGGCAAGTCGGGCCGGTCAACCGTGATCTGCCGGTCGAAACGCCCCGGACGCAACAGCGCCGGGTCGAGGATGTCGGGCCGGTTGGTGGCCGCGAGCATGATGATCCCGCTCTTGGAGTCGAAACCGTCCATCTCCACGAGAAGCTGGTTCAAAGTCTGCTCGCGTTCGTCGTGGCCGCCGCCCATGCCGGCACCGCGCTGACGACCGACCGCGTCGATCTCGTCCATGAAGATGATGCAAGGCGAGTTCTGCTTGGCCTGCTCGAAGAGATCCCTGACACGGCTCGCCCCAACCCCGACGAACATCTCCACAAAGTCAGAACCCGAGATGGAGAAGAACGGAACGCCCGCTTCGCCGGCGACCGCTCGGGCAAGCAGCGTCTTGCCGGTGCCGGGAGGCCCGACGAGGAGAGCGCCCTTCGGGATTCTCGCTCCGAGTTTCTGGAACTTCTGCGGAGATTCGAGGAACTCCTTGATCTCGGACAGTTCCTGCACGGCCTCCTGCGCGCCGGCCACGTCGTTGAAGGTGACCTTCGGCTGGTCTTTCGTCATCCGCTTGGCGCGGCTCTTTCCGAAGCTCATCACCCGATTTCCGCCGCCTTGCATCGAGCTCATGATGAACAGGAAGAGGATAATTATGAGGAAGATCGGCCCGAGCGTAGCGAGCAGACTCAACCAGAACCCGGTGTTCTGCGGGTCCACGTCAAACGCTATGTCCGCCTCGTTGAGGGTGGCGGCCACGTCGGTCTGCTGCGTATAGAAATACTCGAACTCTTCCGTGTTCCCGCCGTCGCGCTTCAGGAGTCCGGTGACCTTCTGGTCCTCGTCGAGGACCGTGAGCTTTCTTTCCTCTTCCGCGGGGTCGAGGACGAATGACTGCTCGTCCACCGCGTTCTGGAACTCGACATTGTTGAGGGTGGTCGTCTCCGTGCTGCCCGCCGAAAGGTAGCGGACCAGGATCACCGCGAACACCATAAGGATGACGAAGTACAGCAACCCGCCGTTTCTCAAGAGTCTGCCCAACTGATTTACCTCTCATAAAATTTGTTCAGGACTCGCGGATTATACTACCCCGGCAACGTACCGAGGTATCCGCTATTACCTGCCGGACTACCCGCCCGACCCGGCCCCGAATACCTCGGGCTTCAAGACGCAGATGTCCGGGAGGTTGCGGTAGGCTCCGTCATAGTCGAGGCCATACCCGACGACGAACTCGTCCGGCACCTCGAAGCCGAGGTATTTCACGTCGATTTCCACCCTGCGGCGCGAGGGCTTGGTGACGAGCGCGCAGATCTCCAACGAGGCGGGGTTGCGGGCTAGCAGGGACCGCCTGAGATACGAGAGCGTGAGACCGGTATCCACGATATCCTCGACTATGAGGACGTGGCGACCGGTTATGTCTTCTTCGAGGTCTTTGAGGATACGCACGACGCCGCTGCTCGACGTGCCCGAGCCGTATGAGGATATGTCCATGAAATCTATCTCGCATGGGAGGTCTATGTTGCGCATGAGGTCGCCCATTACCACCACCGCGCCACGGAGAACCCCGATCAGGAGCGGCCTCTCGCCTCGATAATCTTCGGTGATGCGCTCGCCTATCTGGCGGATGCGCGCCTGGATCTCCTCCGAGGATATGAGCACCTCTCTCACGTCGGGCATCATACTGGACATCTTCACGGTCTTTTTTCCACCTGTTCGACCTCCACCTTGAGAATTTTCTCCGTCGCCTCGTCTACTTTGAACTCCTCGCCAAGTTCACCCAGAAACACCCAGGCCACTCTCTCCTCGCCGTCCACGACCACTGGCGTCCGGCGGCGCAGATCCTTCGGCACCCCGCGGTCCATCATCGCCCGGAGGACTTTCTTCGTTCCCCCAAGCCCCAGCGGACGCATGGTATCGCCCTCCCGCGCCAGCCGCACCCGGTAAGGACCTCGCCCCGCATCCAGATACGCCACCTCCGGCCTCGCGGCGTCCGCCGCGTCGAATCCGCGTACCTCCGTCACGTCAATGACCCAGCCGTGGAAGCCCTGCGCGCCGGGCAGGAGGTCTGACTCTCCCGAGAACGGCTCTGCTGCGTAGTAGAAGACGATCTCCTCTCCATAGCGAACCGCCGCGACGACGTTCTCCGACAGGTACATGGTCCGCGTGCCTTCGCTATTTCGGGCCAGCTTCAAGATCGCTTCCACGGCGGCCGAGTCCAGGGACGCTTCGCCCGAGACCAGCGTCGCGTAGGCCCGCCGCACGGCATGACGCCTCAAGGCGGGCGGCATTCTCTTTAGTTCGCCGAGCGGGACGATGACCTCCGCGCCCCGCCGGTGGACTATCTCGTCAACGAGCCCTTCGAGAACTTCCAGATCCTCGCGCAGAAGAGACGCCCCGTGAGCTACGTTGCCCCCGGCTCCAGGATACAATTCCTCAAGCACCGGAAGAACCTCGAGGCGCACGCGGTTGCGGGCATACTTCGGCTCCAGGTTCGTGGGATCGGTTCGGTAAGGCTGTCCGAGATGCTTCAGATAGCGCAGCACGTCGGCGCGGCGGTGAAGGATCAAGGGCCGAACGTAAGGTCCTCGTACCGGCGGTATCCCGGAGAGTCCCCGCAGCCCCGCCCCTCTCGCCAGGTTCAGTAGCACCGTCTCCGCCACGTCGTCCGCCGTGTGGCCGGTGGCGGCGACCGGGAGCCCGCGTTCCTCCATCAACTCCTCCGCGACCCGGTACCTTTCCATCCGCGCTCGTTCCTGAAAGTTCGCGCCGCCATCGAACCGAAGCCGTCGCACCTCGCACTCGACGCCCAGACTTTCGCACAGTCTGCTCACGAAATCCGCGTCCTCGCGGGAATCCTGCCCTCGCAACCCGTGATCCAGGTGCAGAACGGTTGGCCCGGCGTCAAGCTCCATGAGCGCCCGCAACATAGCCACCGAGTCCGGGCCGCCCGAGACCATTACCAGCGAATGGGAGAGGTCCATCCCGTACCGTTCCGCCGTTCGCCGCACGGCATTGGTAAAGTCGCTCGGCTTCATAGGAAACAGTTTAGAGAATCGGGATGGAAGAGTCGCGGTTCTCACGCAACTTTGCCTGGCAAGCGAAAGGCCCCGCGCTTGCGGAGCCTCATGTAGTAGCGGGGATAGGATTTGAACCTACGACCTTCGGGTTATGAGCCCGACGAGCTACCAGATTGCTCCACCCCGCGTCGCTTCTGAACCCTGTTTGTAAAAGGAATTATACCATCCCAGGACTCTCAAGATTCCTGGATCTGTCGTCAACTGTCGTCAAAATGTCGTCACCGCCGTCACCAGTGTCACCAAATCTACAGGGGGTCCCTACGATGAATGGCGTCCCGGTTTGTTTCTTATTGATCGGGGATGAGTGGGGCCTTTTCCAAGCCACTATCTTTCGCTCCGTCTACGAAAGCCATGGAAACCTTCTCCACCACTGGGGAGCGTTCCTCCTTGAAGGCCGGGTGGACAGGACCCGAGGCGGATATTTTCTTTCCTCGTGCGGCACATACAGAATCTGGAGAAAATCCTGGCCGGTAAGAGTGTGTCTTCTCCAACCACGACATCGGCATCCGGGGCGTTCCTAAAAGCTTGCGGGCGAGGCCAGAGAGCAAGATAACTGAACGTAGCCGAAGACCTAAAGAAAGGGCGGTGTCGTGCTTCTACAAGAGGCCGCCGACACCGTATTCGAGACGCTCGAAATATATCCCTGCCAAGCTTCGCTCAGCATCTTCAACCCCAATTATCCCCGATTGGAAACCGACTTGAGAAACCTGCATCGCCTAACCCTGCTTTCAGTTTTACCTGCAAAAGAGGCATTTCAGGGCTCCACGAACAGTTCTCAAGGCTATTATCAAGTCCGATAGGGCTCTCTGTTACTATCGGTCTGCCTTCCGAACTTCGCCTCTTATCGGCTTCTGTTGTTCTGGGAAGGACCAAAAAGGCGACCGTGTATAATCCCCTGCCCTCTGGTCTGGCTTTGGGAAACTCGGGGAAAGGAGACGGACGGTATGAACCGCGCCGAGAGAACCGTCACGGTACACGAGCAAATAGCATCCTGCTACGACGGAGCGTCCGGCCACAGAGTGCTGTCCCCCGTCCGGTCGGCCCATCGGTTGTGGGAGATGGCGTGGCTCTTCGATTCCGCCTTAACAGTCGGCCACAAGGGCAGCGTGGAGGACCCCAAG
>JACDGB010000143.1 GCA_013815485.1 Rubrobacter sp. | reverse complement strand
CTATCGTGCCGAGATCTTCGACGATTCGCACCACGGGGTCGAGGTTGTTGCCCGGCATGGCGTCCATCCGCCTGACGTATTCGCCTTCCTCGAAATGATACCGTCCGTAGCGAAACATCGTCATGCGTAAATTGTACACTGGTTTGATCTGGATCACATCCAAAGCGCATGGGGAGGGTACTTATGAAAGTCTATATCTCGGCGGACATGGAGGGTGTCACGGGGGTCACGCACCCACAAGACGTGATCCCCGGCCGCTCTCGCTACGAACAATTCCGCCGCTTCCTGACCGCCGACGTGAACGCCGCAATCGAAGGCGCAGCCCGCGCCGGAGCGTCGGATTTCCTGGTCAACGAGGCCCACGATGGGATGCGGAACATAGTTCTGGAGGAACTCGACCCCCGCGCGGAGATTGTCGTGGGACAGCGCAAGCCGCTGGTGATGATGGAGGGCGTCGAGGGCGCGGGCGTGGCCTTCTTCGTTGGCTACCATGCGCGGGCTGGCGTTGAGGGGATTCTCAGCCACACGTACAGTAGCCCGACGGAGGTGATCGGGGTCCAGCTCAACGGCGAGCCGTGCAGCGAGGCCCGGATGAACGCCGCTTTCGCCGGCTCTCTGGGCATCCCCATGGGGCTCGTCACCGGCGACGACCGTACCTGCGAGGAGGCTGAATCGCTGTATGAGGGCGTTAGGACCGCGCGGGTGAAGACCGCCATAGACCGCTACACGGCCCGCTGCCTGCCGCCGGACGCGGCGCGAGTCCTGATCCGGGAGTCCGCAGCGGACGCAGTATCCGGGATGGATGGCCTCACAACCTACGCCCCGGATGGTCCGTATACCTTCACCGTCGAGTTTGCAACCGCCAGCGCGGCAGCGGGCGTGCTCCGCTTCCCCCAACTGGAGCGCACGGGCGACCGGCTCGTCTCCTGGACGCACGAGGATTACGCGACGGCGTACAAAATGTTCATTGGGGTCATGAGCATGACCCGCGGCGACCCGGACTACGGTTAGGAGACGGAGATGAGCCTGCCCTTTTTCATCGTGGACGTGTTCGCCGAACGGAAGTACGCAGGGAACCAGCTCGCCGTCTTGCTTGAGGCGGGCGGTCTCTCGGGTGATGAGATGCAGGCCATAACCAGGGAGTTCGGTTTCTCGGAGACGAGCTTCGTACTCTCGCGGGAGGCGCGGGATGGCGGCTATCCGGTTCGCATCTTCACGCCCGGCGGCGAGGTTCCTTTTGCCGGACACCCGACGCTCGGGACAGCGGCTGTGATCCACCACGAACTCCTGTCCCCGGAAACGAGCGACGTATCCCTCGACGTGGCGGCCGGACGCATCCCCGTCACCCTCGGAGACATTCTGTGGATGCGCCAACTCCCCCCGACATTCGGCGACACCCTAGACTCGTCCCTCGCCGCGCCAGCCCTCAGCCTCGAACAAAGCGACCTCGACGAACGCCATCCCATCCAGACGGTCTCCACGGGCCTCCCCGCCATCCTCATCCCGCTCGAAAACCTCGACGCCCTAAAACGGTGCCGACTGGACCGGGAACGATACCGCGAGCTGGCGGAGGTTGCTGGCAGCCCCAACCTGTACGCCTTCTGTCCCGAGCCGCACGAGGCGGCCAACGACCTCGCAGCCCGCATGTTCGCCGACGACCTCGGCGTCTCCGAAGACCCCGCCACAGGCAGCGCGGCCGGATGCCTCGCCGCCTATCTGGCGGAGCATCGCTACCTCGGTGATAGCGAGGTGGACGCGCGGCTGGAACAGGGGTATGAGATCGGACGCCCATCGCTTCTCCACCTCCGCGCGGAGAAATCCTCCGAAGGCACGACCGTCCACGTTGGCGGCAAGGTGCGAATGGTGGCGAGAGGGGAGTTGCTATGATGTGGATGGGATCGAAGGGGAAGGGATCATACGCTACGTGGTGATATTGGAGCGAGGTGAGAGCGAGTTCGGTGCTTACGTGCCGGATCTCCCGGACTGCGTCGCGGTGGGCGAGACGAAGGAAGAGGCTTTGCGTCTCATCGGGGAAGCCGTCGAGTTGCACCTGGAAAGTCTGCGCGAGGACGGACTGCCGATACCAAAACCCTCGTCCAGCAGCGAGTACGTGGAGGTCGGGGCCGCTTGATGGCTACGTTCGCAAAAAGAAGGGAACATTCGTGAGCGGAGGAATCTATCTCATGCGGGATGATGGGGAGCTTGTCGAGATGACAGAGCAACCATACGGTACGGAAGGTCTCCTGCAAAAACTTTTGGCCGATCATCCGAAACTCATGGACGGAGATCAAGCCTATGGTGACGAGCCACGGCGCTTCTTGCTCGTGTCTCGAGAAATGGGTTTGTCATCCGATAAAGATGGCTCCGGACGGTGGTCGGTAGATCACTTATTTCTTGACCAAGATGCCATACCGACGATAGTTGAAGTGAAGCGTAGCTCGAATACCCAGATTCGACGCGAGGTCGTCGGCCAGATGCTCGATTACGCTGCAAACGCGGTGGTCTACTGGCCAGTAGAGACTCTCCGCGCCCAATTTGAAGCTACTAGAGAAAATCCTGAGCAAGAGTTGGCTGAGTTCTTGGAGAGCGATACAAAACTGGAAGAGTTTTGGCAGAAGATCAAGACTAACTTGCAGGCCGGCAAGGTGCGTTTGATCTTCGTATCCGACAAGATACCCACTGAACTCCGCCGCATCGTGGAGTTCCTGAACCAGCAGATGGACCCGGCGGAGGTTCTGGCCGTGGAGATCAAGCAGTACGTCAGCCAGGACTCAAGCTCGAAAACGCTCGTACCTCGCATAATCGGCCAGACGGTAGAGGCCCAGCAGAGAAAGTCTGGTACTGCTGGGGAGTCTTCCGAAAAGAAGAAAGCCTATCAAGCCTTCTTCCAGAAGCTGATAGATGAGTTGCGTGAGCAGCATGATTTCACGAAGGCACGAGCCGGGTTGTCACAGAATTGGTACTACTTCGCCTCAGGTTTCGCAGGCATTTCCTATGCTTTTATTTTTGCTCAAGGAGGGAAGGTTCGCGCTGAAGTATATATTGATCGGAGTGATGCCGTATCAAATAAGAAGCTGTTCGATACGCTCTTTGAGCACAAAGACTCGCTGTCAGCAGAGTTTGGAGAAGAGCTAGAGTGGGAGCGGGTAGATAATCGCCGATTTAGTCGCGTAGCCGTCTCTCGCGAGGGTTCTATCGAGGGAGACCAACAAGCGTTAGAAGAGATCGCGCAATGGGCGGTTGACCGGCTCTTGAAACTCAAGAAGGTGTTTGGCCCTAGACTGTCCAAAGCGATCAGTTAGAGAAGCGCAACAACCGAGCAGGCAATCTACTTGGGAAGTTTGGCGGAGGTCTGATCCAAAGCCTCCGCCAATTCTCCTCCCGCCGTAATTCGCAACACTTCGCAACAGTCTGGTAACAGTTTGCTGAAACGCTTCGTTTTCCTTTGAAACACCCCGATCAGGGTGTTAGTTTCGAGTGTGTGCCGTTGGCATATAGAAGTTGATTTGAGTTGTGGTCGAGAGGAGGTGACCGATGACGGGCGGAGCGGTGCTTGCGCGGATCGGGATGAACGGTAAGGTTATGGCGGTGTCACGGAGGTTCGAGAGCGCGCTCGGGCGGCTGCGGGCCGGTGGGTGGCCCATCTTGCAGACGGCGGTGGCGGCGAGCCTGGCGTGGATGCTGGCCTCGATGGTGCTCGGGCACGAGCGGCCGTTCTTCGCGGCCATAGCGGCGGTCGTCTCGCTTGGGGTGGCTGTCGGCCAGGAAGGACGGCGGGCCGCCGAGCTGGTGTTCGGGGTGGCGTGCGGGCTTGCGGTGGCGGATTTGCTCGTGCTCGCCATCGGGACTGGGCCGGTTCAGATCGCGGTGGTCGTCGCCCTGGCGATGGGGGCTGCGGTGCTGCTTGGCGGTGGGACGCTGCTCGTCACGGAGGCTGGCGTCACGGCCCTCTTCACGGTGATGCTCGACCCTTCCACCTCCGGCACGTCGCCGGAGCGGTTCGTGGACGCGCTCGTAGGCAGCGGCGTGGCACTGGCGATCTCCGCTCTATTCCCCAATAGTCCCAGGCACATCGTCGAGCGGGCGGCCCATCCGATCTTCGGCCACCTCGCCGCCGTGCTGGAGGAGATCACGACCGCACTGCGGGCCCGTGATCTCGGGATGGCGGAGCGCGCGCTCGACCGGTCGCGGACGCTCGATGAGCAGGTGTGGGAACTCAAAGAAGCCCTCGACGCCGGCTACGGGACCGTCCGGATCTCCCCGCCCCGACGCCGGGATCTGGGATGCCTCAGCTATTACTCGACCGCCGCCGACCAGCTCGACCTCGCGGTTCGCAACACCCGCGTCCTCGCCCGCGCCGCCGCCAGCATGGTGCGGGAGGAGAAGCCCGCGCCGGAGCAACTCGTGGATACTATCTCCGGCCTCGCCCGCGCCGTGGAGGCACTGGGAGACTACCTGGAGGAGCCGGACCATCCGCTTCACACTCGTCACCTCGCGCTCCGGGCCGCCGAGGAGGCCACCATCGTACTGGAGGAGCAACACGACCTCGAAACCAGCGTCCTCGTAGGCCAGGTCCGATCCACCGCCGTTGACCTCCTGCGCGCCTCCGGCATGGACACGCACGCCTCCCTCGAAGCCCTCCGGGAAGCCGCCACCCACACCCCGGAACGCACCGTCCCGGTCGAGTAGCATGAAGTCGGAGGGCGCATCCGAAACGCGGATAAGAGACATCCAGCCGGGAGATTTCCCTGCTATCCGCCGCGTGGCGCGCGAGACGTGGGCCGTCACCTATCGCGGCATCGTCCCAGAAAGCGCGCAGGATGAATTCGTGCGCCGGGCGTATTCGGAGGAGTCGCTGGCGCGGCGGATGAAGGGCGGCGTCTTTCTGGTGGCGGAACTGAACGACGAGGTTATCGGGTTCGCGGACTTCTATTCGGATTCCGGGGAGGCGCGGCTGGCTGCAATTTACGTCCTCCCGAACGGACAGGGACGTGGCATCGGGACGCGGTTGCTGCGAATGGGGATTTCGCGGTTCCCGGCGGATATGAGGATCACGCTCCGGGTCGAGCGGGACAACCACCCGGCCCGGCATTTCTACGAAGCCCGCGGCTTCCAGGAGACCGGCGAGTTCACCGAGGATTTCTTCGGTCACGAGATGCGCGAGGTCGAGATGGTCCGCCTGCCACCGGAGACATCAGGCTAACGAACGCTCCACGCAACGCGCGTCTTGAGGCGCGAGCCGGAGGATGATAGCTTTCGCGTCGTGGACGGCACGTTGGCATAGTTTCCATGCTGAAACTAAAGTCCACGGACGCTATCTCGAGGAGCAATATCATGCCGGAAGCAAGTTCTCCTTTCCAAAGACCCGAATCACGGTTCTCTCCCGACACCACGCGTCGCCGGGACGATATGCGTGGGCGCGTGGCCCTCGTCACCGGCGTCGGGCGTCGTCGGGGGATCGGGTCGGCGATCTGCCGCTCTCTCGCAGCCCGCGGCGCCGATATCGTCCTTTCCCACTGGAAAGCCTACGACCGCGAGATGCCGTGGGCGACGGACGAAGAAGAGCCCGAAATATTCGTCGAAGAACTACGT
>JACDGB010000010.1 GCA_013815485.1 Rubrobacter sp. | reverse complement strand
TTCGCCCAATTCGGAGGCTTCGTTTTGAAGTGCGATCAGGTTCATCTCCCGCACGAGGTCCCGGATCTCCGGTTCCACCCGATCCATCCCCTGACCGGGACCGTCAACCCACATCCGAACCTCCAGCTCGGAGATTCGCTCCAGGTCGCCCGCTTCATCGGCGGCCACCAGTTCGTCCCATTCCTCCGGCTGCTCCACGTCGGGATCGAAGCCTACGATAGCCGATCCCACGAGTACGATGGCGGCGACCCTTTCTGGGTATGAGAGCGCGAAGTCCAGGACGGCGCCTCCACCCATCGAGCAGCCCACGAAGGCGGCGCGTTCGACGCCGAGGTGGTCGAGCAAACCCCGCAAGTCTTCGTGATGCGAGTATGGTCCCGCGATGGTCGGCGTCTCGCCGAACCCCCGCATGTCGTGACGGATGACGCGGTACTGCCGCGAGAACGTCTCCATCTGCGGGTCCCACATCCTTCTGTCCGCGATCCCGGCGTGGACCAGGAACAGTGGATCCCCGTCTCCCAGTGTCTCGTAGTGGATCGAGGCTCCATTCACTTCGACCGTGCTCATGCGCATCGTCTCCTTCTTCGTGGTGGCCGCGTAGGTGGCACAGCGCGACGGTAGCCGGTGGGCCGTGGAAGAATCGGTGTTTTGTGGAGACGCATCAGCCGCAGTGACGGCTGCCCGGCAGTATACGGCTCAGTCACCGTACACGCTACATTTTCGTCCGCTGAAATGGATCTCTGATCCGGATGCTTCTCCGGTATAATTGCACGGATGCGTGTCTATCTCATTGACGGTTTCTCGCTGCTCTACCGGGCATTCTACGCGCTGCCACAGAGCATAGCGACCTCAAGCGGTCTCCCGACCAACGCCCTGTACGGGTTCACGAGCATGGTCCTCAAGCTATTGGATACCGAGGAGGAGATCGGGATCGGGGTGGTGTGGGACAGTGGCTTGCCCGCTTTTCGGATGGAGATCTTCCCCGAGTACAAGGCGCAACGGAGTGCCATGCCGGAGGAACTTAAAGTACAGCTTGATCACCTCGATGAGATCCTGGCCGCCATGAACATCCCCGCCGTGCGCGCCGAGGGCTTCGAGGCGGACGACGCCCTTGCGACCATGTCCCGGCAGGTCCCCGACGACGTGGAACTCTTCATCGTGACTGGCGACCAGGATGCGATGCAACTCGTGGATGGCCGCGTGAAGGTGCTTCGCACGACCCGCGGCGTCTCCGAGACGAAGACGTATGGCCGGGACGAGGTCGTCGAGGAGTATGGCGTGACGCCGGAGCAGATACCGGACTACAAGGCGCTCACCGGCGACTCATCGGACAATATTCCAGGCGTCCGGGGCATCGGCCCGAAAGGCGCGGCCAAACTGCTCCAGCAGTTCAGCACTGTGGCGGGGGTCTACGAGAACCTGGATGAAATCTCCGCGAAGGGCACGAGGAAGAAGCTGGAGGATGGCCGCGAGAGCGCGTTCCTCTCGCTGGAGCTGGCGACGATGCGCTTCGACGTGCCCGTCGAGTTCGACGCGGAGGCACTACGATTTGCGGGGGTCTCGCCGGGGATACGGGACGTCGCCCGTCGCTATGAGTTCCGTAGTCTGGCCGCCCGGCTCGGAGATCTACCGGTCGCCGGTGGCGAGGAGTTGGAGCCGCTTGAGATGACGACCGTGCGTTTGACATCCGGGCAGATTGAACCAAGTTTCGAGCCAGTGGCAGCCGCCCCCGTCGGAGATGGTTCCTGGATCGCCGCGCTCTCCGATGACGAAGTGAGGCTGCTTGACGGGATCCCAGATAGACCACTGCAAGTACACGATGCCAAGAGCCTCGATGTCCGCGATGCCCAGTTCGACACGTACCTCGCCGCGTACCTCGTCAAGCCCGGCCTCGGCAGCTACGCCCTGGAAGCCCTCGCCTCCGAGCGCGGAATCACGGAGGTCGAGGTGGCGCACGATGACCCGAAAGTGGAGGACGCGGCCCGGCGGGCTTCACTCATCCATGCGCTTTCCCCAAAGCTGAGGGAAGAGTTGGAGGAGATGGCGCTCGCTCGGCTTTACTACGATGTGGAGTTGCCGCTGGCGGATGTGCTCGGCGATATCGAGCGGGCCGGGATGCCGGTCGAGGTTGGCGTGCTGGAGGAGGTCGGCGAGGAGATAGAGGGTGAGGTCGAGGGCCTGGAAGCACGCATCTACGAGGACGCGGGCCGCGAGTTCAATATTGGCTCGCCCAAGCAGCTTGGTGAAATACTCTTCGAGGACCTGGATCTCCCGAAAGGCCGCAAGACGAAGACCGGATATTCCACGGATGCGAGGGTATTGCAGCATCTAGCCCTTCAGGGGCACACGATAGCCGAGCGCATCATACGCTATCGGGAACTGACCAAACTCCGGGGCACGTACGTGGACGGGCTGAGACATGAGATCCAGGGCGACGGCCGCATCCACGGCAAACTCAATCAGACCACAACCGCAACGGGGCGGCTCTCCAGCGACCGCCCGAACCTCCAGAATATTCCCGTTCGCACCCCACTCGGAATGCGCATCCGGGACGCCTTCACCGCCTCGGAGGGACGCAAACTCGTCGTGGCGGACTACTCGCAGATCGAGCTGCGTATCCTGGCGCACATGACAGGGGAGCCCGCGCTGGTGGAGTCCTTTCGCGATGGCGAGGATATCCATGCTCGGACGGCGTCGGAGATCTTCGACGTTCGCATGGAGAGCGTGACGCCGGAACTCAGGCGGCGGGCGAAGATGGTCAACTTCGGCATCCTGTACGGCATCTCCGGTTTTGGGCTGGCGATGCGGCTCGGGAGTGGCATTCATCCGAAGGAGGCGGATCGCTACATAGACCGTTATCTGGAGCGATATCCGAAGGTGACAGCCCTGATCGAAGGCACCTTCTCCGAGGCCCGCGAACGCGCCGAAGCGTCCGGCGGCGAACCATACGTCACCACGCTCTTCGGACGCCGCCGCTACGTGCCGGAACTCAGAAGCTCCAACCGCAACGAGCGCAAACAGGGCGAACGGTTCGCGTTCAACGCCCGCGTGCAGGGGACGGCGGCGGATATCATCAAGGTGGCGATGGTGGATCTCCAGCCGAGGCTGCGCTCGATGGGCACGGACATGCTTATGCAGGTCCACGATGAACTGGTCTTCGACGCGGACGAAGACAGGGTGGAGGAGGTCGCGGCTCTGGCGGCCGAAAGAATGGTCGCGGCCTACGACCTGGACCCGCCGCTCGAGGTCGAGGTCAAGGTCGGCTACCGTTGGGGAAGGGCGCGGCTCTTGTAAGAGTGAACACGTCGGGCAATGCTCCCGATATATTCTTGTATAATCGTATTTCAGGCCAAAACAAGAGGAAAGTTAGCAGGTACATGACAGACACCACCACGAACGCGGCGCGCGAGTTGACCATGAGGGATTTCTTCCGGGAGGAGAACGGGGAAGTCATCCCCATTGATGACAGCGTCCTCATAGATTTCAAGGACGGGGACATAGTCGAGGGGGACGTCGTCCGCATAGACAAGGAAGAAGTCCTCGTTGACATCGGATACAAGTCCGAGGGGCTCATCCCCTCCAACGAGCTCTCCATCCGCAAGGGCGCGGACCCGCACGACATCGTGGAGCTCGGGCAGCACATCGAGGCTCTGGTTTTGCAGAAAGAGGACCAGGACGGTCGGCTCATCCTCTCCGCCAAGCGGGCGGCCTTCGAGAAGGCATGGAATCGCGTGCAGGAGTCTTACGACGAGCAGCGCGTCGTACAGGGGCCCGTCATCGAGGTGGTGAAGGGCGGTCTCATTATTGATATCGGCCTCCGTGGGTTCCTGCCGGCCTCGCTGGTGGACATTCGGCGGGTGCGTAACCTGGAGGCGTTCCTCGGAGAGAAGCTCGAGTGCAAGGTCATCGAGCTCAACCGCAGCCGCAACAACGTGGTCCTCTCCCGCCGCGCCGTCCTCGAAGAGGAGCGCAAGGAAGAGCGCGACCGCATCCTCACTTCGCTCGAAGAAGGCGAGGTTGTCGAGGGGACGGTCTCGAACCTGGTGGACTTCGGGGCGTTCGTGGATCTCGAAGGGATTGACGGTCTCATTCACATCTCCGAGCTTTCCTGGAACCATGTGGACCATCCGAGCGAGGTCGTCGAGGTGGGCGAGAAGGTGACGGTCAAGGTTCTGGAGGTGGATCGGGAGCGCGAGCGCATCTCGCTCGGCCTCAAGCAGACGAGGAAGGACCCGTGGCAGGAGATCGTCGAGCGCGTCAGCGTCGGCGAGCAGATCCCCGGTCGCGTCACCAAGCTGGTCTCCTTCGGCGCGTTCGTCGAGGTGGCCGAGGGCGTGGAGGGTTTGATCCACATCTCCGAGCTGGCCGAGCATCATGTGGAGACGCCGGATGAGATCATTCGCTCCGGCGATGAGGTGGATGCTCGCATCATTGACGTTGACGCCCGAAGGAGGAGGCTTTCACTCTCTCTGCGTCCGAAGCGCGAGGACCGCGAGGACAAGCCGCCGCGCCGCGAGCGCGACGACCAGGGCGAACGTAGCGAGCGTCCGAAGCGCGAAGATCGCGGTGGCAGTGGCCGGAGCAGCAGTTCCGAGGGTAGCGGCCTCCGCACCGGCGCCTTCGACGCCCTGCGAGATCTGGAACTGGAGGAGAAGTAGGGCAGGATCCTATCAAGCGGGGTTCCAAACAGGGGCCGGTGACCATTGCGGTCACCGGCCCTTACGCTTCCGGGAAGAGCACCCTCGTCCGCATGCTCGGTGAATTGGGCGCGGAGACCGTCTCGGCGGATGGGATCGTTCACTCCCTCCTCGAAAGTGACGAAGCGGCGATTCATCGCGTGACCGAACGGTTCGGAGAGAGTGTCCGGGGCGAGCATGGCATTGATCGCAAGGCTCTGGGCCGCATGGTCTTTGGGGACGCGGATGCGTTGCGAGACCTCGAAGACATCTTGCATCCGCTGGTGCGCCGGGAGACGGAACGCCGGATAGAGGCATCCGAGGCAAGCGTGTTCGTGGCCGAGATCCCCTTGCTTTTCGAGGGAGAGAGAAGCGGATCCTTCGATCTCACGGTCGCCGTGACGGTCCCCGAGGAGCGTCGCCGGGCGTGGGCGGCGGAGCGGGGGGTGGACGAGGCGGCGTTGCAAGCGATAGAGGCGCGGCAACTCTCCGGAGAAGAGAAAGCCCGGCGGGCCGATGTCGTCGTAGAAAACAGGGCGGAGCAGGATAAACTTAGAGAGCGGGCGAGGGCACTCCTGAAAAATTTGTTTGAGGAGAGAGAGGCGGGCGGTGGTCAGGAGCAAGAGGCGTAAATCCGGCCGGCGGCGATTCCGCCGGAGGCGGATGGTGGTTGCTGTGGTCCTCGGCGTCTGCGCCCTCGTGGCCGTGCCGGTTGCGCTCCGGATTCCGGACACCGTGGAGCGGGCGACGCATCCTCTGGAGTACGAGGAAACCATCCGGCGCGTCGGGGAGGAACACGGCGTCGAGCCGACGCTAATCGCCGGGGTCGTGTACGCTGAGAGCCGTTTCGGGCATGAGTCCGAGTCTTATCAGGGAGCCTATGGCCTGATGCAGATACTCCCGTCCACGGCGGATTTCATCTCCGAGCGGAGCGGCATCCAGGGAGATTACCGAGACCCGCAGACCAACTTGAGGATGGGCGCGTGGTATCTCAGCTACCTCGACGGGAGGTATTCGGGGGATGAGAGGCTGGTGCTCGCGGCGTACAATTCGGGGGAGGGCCGGGTAGACGGTTGGCTCTCCGATGAGGGCTTCGACGTGCGGCGCGACATCCCCTTCGCGGAGACCCGCCAGTACGTGGACGATGTATTGGAAGCCCGCGAAGACTACGAAAATCTCTACGGGAGGAACCTAGATCGAAACTCGCAGTAACTTCCAGGTAAACAGCGAATACCAGCCCACCGGCGACCAGCCGCGGGCCATACGACAACTCACCTCCGGCCTCGAAGCGAGGACGGAGGCGCAGACGTTGCTCGGCGTCACCGGCTCGGGCAAGACGTACACGATGGCCCGCGTCATCGAGGAGGCCGGGCGGCCCGCGCTCGTCATCGTCCACAACAAGACGCTCGCCGCGCAACTCGCAAGCGAGTTCGCCGAGTTCTTCCCGAACAACGCCGTCGAGTATTTCGTCAGCTACTATGACTACTATCAGCCCGAGGCGTACGTCCCGCGTACCGACACGTTCATCGAGAAGGACGCCCAGATCAACGAGGACATAGATCGTCTGAGGCATTCGGCGACGAGTTCTCTGTTCACGCGGCGGGATGTGATCGTGGTGGCGTCGGTCTCCGCTATCTACGGCCTCGGTAGCCCGGAGGAGTACCGCTCGAAGATGGTCCTTCTGGAGAAGCGCGGCTCCTACGACCTCGATGACGTGCTCAGGGACCTGGTGAGAATTCAATATACTCGCAACGACTTCCAGCTCAACCGGGGCACGTTCCGGATGCGAGGCGACGTGCTGGAGGTGCATCCGGCGTATCAGGATTCCATCTACCGCATCTCCTTTTTCGGGGACGAGGCCGAGAGCATGGTCGAGGCTGACCCGCTGACGGGTGAGATCCTACGCGAGCACGACATGGTGGCCGTCTATCCGGCATCCCACTTCGTCACCGGCGAGGAACGGCTGAAGATCGCCACGAGCAACATCGAGGTAGAGCTGGAAGAGCGGATCGAGGAACTGGAGAAAGAGGGCAAGGTCCTCGAAGCGTACCGGCTCAGGCAGCGGACTCAGTACGACCTGGAGATGATGCGCGAGCTCGGCTACTGCTCCGGCATCGAGAACTACTCGCGCCACCTCGACGGTCGTCCGCCGGGTTCCACGCCGTACACGTTGCTCGACTACTTCCCTGACGATTACGTGACGTTCGTGGACGAGTCGCACATCACGCTTCCGCAGGTGCGTGGCATGTACAACGGCGACCAGAGCCGGAAGACGACGCTCGTGGATTTCGGGTTCAGGCTGCCGAGTGCGCTGGACAACCGGCCACTCAAGTTCGATGAATTTTTGCTCAAGAGCAATCAGTTGGTGTTTGTATCGGCGACGCCGGGGCCTTATGAGTTGGAGAATTCGGGGCAGATCGTGGAGCAGATCATCCGTCCGACCGGCCTCATAGACCCGGAGGTCGAGGTGCGCCCAACGAAGAACCAGATAGACGACCTTTTGAACGAGGTCGCCAAGCGCGTCGAGCACGGGGAGCGGGTGCTTATCACGACGTTGACCATCAAGATGTCCGAGGATTTGACGGATTATTTGCTTGAGCACAACGTCAAGGCGCGCTACATGCACTCCAACATCGAGACGCTGGACCGCATCCAGATCATCCGCGGCTTGCGTACGGGAGAGTTCGACGTGCTCGTCGGCATCAACCTGCTTCGAGAAGGTTTGGATCTTCCCGAAGTCACGCTCGTCGCCATCCTCGACGCTGATAAGGAAGGCTTCTTGCGTGGGGAGCGGGCGTTGATCCAGACCATCGGGCGGGCTGCGCGCAACGTCAAGGGGCGGGTCATCATGTACGCTGACCGGGAGACCGACTCCATGCGCGTCGCGCTAGGGGAGACGGAGCGGCGGCGTGAGATACAGACCGCGCACAACGAGCGCAACAACATAGTGCCCATGACCATCAAGAAGGGCGTCTCCGATATCCTCATCGCCGCCGAGGCGAAGGGCCTCTATAAAACTCAAAGGCAGAAGGCCGCTCGGGAAGCTCCCGGTGACCCGGACGAGCTTCGCATTCTCATCGCCGACCTCGAAGCCGAGATGATGGAGGCCGCCGAAGAGCTCAAGTTCGAGTACGCGGCCAGGCTGCGAGATGAGATCAAAACTCTGGAGCGGCAGTTGCAAGAGGTCGCTTCGTAAGGCTCGTTACATCCAATATGAGGAGTCGTGGTGTTGATGGATTGGGGACACGGTATAGTGTCGCGGGACCCCGAGGTGTTGAACGGGGATCTCGTCTTCGCAGGGACGCGGGTGCCGGTGAAGAACTTGGTGGATTATCTGGCCGCTGGGGATACCCTGGATTACTTCCTGGATGGATTTCCTGGGGTGAGCCGCGAGCAGGCGGTAGCGTACCTGGAAATGTCCCACGAGATGGTGGAGGAGACTGTGGGTGCGGGTACTCCTCGATGAGATGTTGGACCGGCGGCTCAAACGGTTCCTCCCGGAAGGAGTCGAAGCCGTAACCGTCCGGGAGCGTGGATGGGACTCCAAGAAAAACGGAGAGTTATTGACCCTCGCCGAAAAAGAGTTCGATGTCTTGTTGACCACCGACCGGGGGATTCCGCACCAGCAGGATCTCTCACGCTTCGACCTGGAAGTAGTGGTCATCTCGGCCAGGAGCAACCGGCTCGCTGACCTCGAACCTCGGATGGAGGAGGTCCGACGGTTGATCGAGGAGTTGGATCAGGAGCGATGACGAGCCTGCTGGGAAGGTTGCTCCCGCTCTTTGCCGGAACAAGGCGAGTCGAAGACCTGTTCACCAAAGCCGTTGCCCGGCTCTTCGAGCGACGACCGGACATTTGCCTGGGTTGGCTGGAGTCTCTCGATTTGATTTCCGCCTCCGGGGAAGACTGGCCGAGGCACGTTCATGTCTCGACTCAGAGAACCTTCGTCCGGCTCGATGAGCACGAAACGGGAAGTCGCCCGGACTTGATCGTAGAAATCTGCTGCGCCTCCGAAGACGACGAATCAGAACCGTACACCGAGATCGTCATGTTCGAGTCCAAGATCGGCTCCGTCGAAGGCGAAGATCAACTAAAACGATACGCCGCACATCTGAATGGTGTGTACGGCACGAGAAAGACTCTTGTCTACATAACCCGCAACTACGACCCCAAGGACGAAAAGACGATTCTCGCGGGCATCGCTGAGAATGTTCGCTTTGTGCAGCTACGCTGGCACAATTTCTACCGCTTCCTTCAAACCGTGGAAAAAGACGCGCTCATCGAGGAGGTAATGTTATTTATGGAAGAACAGGTCATGGCAAGGAGCTATCGGTTCTCGACAGTGGATCTCATGGCGCTCTCAGGTGTGCCACGGGCATTCGAGATTTTTGACGAAACGTTCGAGGGAGAAGTGAAGGCGGAACTGGAGAACTTCGCTAGCAATAAGCGCAAGCCCGAGTCCGATGCTCTGTTCAATGTTCGAGTCTTCAGCCGCTACGTTAGAGTGGCTCCGCTGCACGGGGAAGATCTGTTCTGCTTTGTCGGATACCATTTGGATGATGCAGAGTACCCGTGGATAGCCGTCGACCTCGTAGCGAAGCCGAGAGCGTTCGGTCGGGAGGCATCGGTTGCGGTTATGAAGAAGCTTGTTCTGCACGACAACTGGGAAGGCTACAACCTAGACGACCCTAGGGAGTGGGCTGGAGTCTCTCGCGGGATAAGCCTCGCTACGTTACTCGGCGAGGAGGATCACGTCGCGGCGGTGAAGCGCTTCTTCTGCGAATCAATTCGCCAACTTCGGGAAGAGCTAACAGTTTTCAAGAATGAGCACCCCGAATTGCCCTGGAACAGTGGAAGTTGAAGCTGCTTCGTTGTCTGGAGGTCCGGCTGCTTCACCGGATGAATTTCCGGCGTTTTTCGTTTTCGTGGTCGTAGCGGAGCCACTTCTCCACCGGCCAGTCTTCGACGAGTTCGATCCTGTTCGCGGCCCAGCCACAATATTCGGCGGACAGATCACAACCCTTCCACTTGCGCCCGAGTTGCTCGGCTACAACCAGCGTCGTCCCACTCCCGAAAAAGGGATCTATCACCACATCTCCTGCGTTGGAGGAGGCGAGGACCACCTTCCGAACCAGTTCCTCGGGCTTCTGTGTCGGATGCGGGGTCTTCTCGTGCATCCCGTTGCTCGTAGTCGGATCTCTATGACGTCTTTCGGCTTTGCTCCTAACGGATGCGGTGTCCAGTTGTCCCGCTTCTTTCCGTTTCCGAAGTTGCTCGTCTTCGCCTGTGGATGAGACGGATATTTCTGGGTGTGCGCACCGTATGGTATCCGGATGTCGTCCACGTTGAGCGTGAACTTCTTGCTCTTGCGAAAGTGGAGCAGGCTCTCATGCGAGCGGCCCCAGTCATTCCCCAGGTTGGCTTTGTTTTTGTAGTGCCAGACGAGCCACCGGCAGCCTTTGAAGAACCGCGAGGCTGGCACTTTCAGGTCGGCCAGGATCTCCGAGAAACCACAAATGTACATGGTTCCCGCTGGTTTCAAGACCCGCGCGGCGTGCTCGATCCACTCAAGCGACCATTCGACGTATCTTTGCTGGGAATCGAACGTGTCCCACTCCGCCTTCTTGATATTGTATGGTGGGTCGGCGAAGATCAAATCCACGGAGCCGGTACTTAGAGAAGATAACCACGCAATCGCGTCCCCGATCCAGAGTTCTCCATTCGGGTGATCGTAGTACAAGGAAGGGCTTTGCTGACTCGTGTTCCCGGTCTGCTGATCGAATACGACTTTGCCCCTCTTCTCTGGCTCCCCGAAGAAGGCCGGAGCCTCTTTTCTCCGGGCGTATTCAGCGGATGGCTCTCGGAGCCCTACCATGCGATTCTAGCTTGCGCCTTTCAATAGATTGACCAGTCCAGTCTATACCAAACTGCTTCAGAGTTGACGGGGTTCGCCGTGGAGACGAAGATGGAGATGATTGTCTAAACTACTTGAAAACTCAGAGGAGGGTGATCATGGCTACGAGCGGCGTGGAAGAGGCGGCGATGCGGTTGCTGGGGGCGTTCTATGACCTGTCAGGGCACAACCCGACGGTAGACGTTCCCATCGGGACCCCGGAGGGGCCTGGGCCAGAGAGCGCGGCGAAGACGGCGGGGTTGGAGGCTGGATCCACGGAGGCGAGCGTGGCTCTCCGGTATCTTTTGAACCAGCGGTACGTGAAGGAGGGTGGCGCGCGTTCTTTGTTTGGGATCACGGTGATGGGCATAGACCGGGTCAGGGAGATGCGCGGTCTGGGTTAGGGATCGGCTGCTTTTCGGGGTCAAGCGGCTCGTTTACTCGTACTGGACGGCCTCGACTATGTTGGTTTTGGCGGCGGAGCGGGCGGGGAGGAGGCCGGCGAAGACGCCTATGAGGAGGCCGGCGAGGATGGAGGCGAGAGCAGGTATCTTCGGGTAGAAGAAGGAGACCTCGAAGCCGCCCGCGCCCGAGCCCCGGACGAAGAGGTAGCCGAGGAGCGAGCCGATAACGACGCCCATGAGGCAGCCGATCAGGCTGATCACCACGCCCTCGTCTACTATGAGCCGACCAACCTGTAGCCGCGTCGTCCCGACGGCCCTGAGTATCCCGATCTCCCGCGTCCGCTCGAAGACGCTCATGGATAACGTGTTGACGACCCCGAAGGCCGAGACCGCCACTGATACCCCCATGATGGCGTAGAAGAACACGTACTGGCGATTGAAGTCACCCTCTATCTGAGACTTCCACTCCGCATTGGAATACAACGTGAACTGCGGATAGTCTTCCAGGATGCTCCGGATCTCGCGTTCCAACCCGTCCCTGTCGGAGCTGGGCGTGGCCTTCACGGCGAGGAACTCGCCCTCCTTCTCGCCGAAGTCTCGGGACAGAACCTCCCGCGAGAGGTAGATGCCCGAGCCGCCGCCCAGAATGTCGTTGTCCACGACGCCAGCTACCCTGTATTTTTCCGGTCCTTCGGAGGTGGGGAGTGTGATCTTCTCCCCAACCTTCAGGCTGCGGGAGTCAGCGAGTTGCTCTCCGACGAGGGCGTTGCCGTTTCGCAGTTCGGAGAAGGCGTCATCCGGGGTTCCGGAGCCGGGGGCGTAGTTGACGCTGAATATGTCGGGGTAGCTTTCGTCCACGCCGAAGACGAGGCTAGACTCCCCGCCATCGTTCAGAAAAGTCGAGACGAGGGCCGTGGTCCGCTCGACGCCGGGCGTTGTCCCGATCCTGTCCGCCATCTCATTCGAGAAAGTCACGTCGGACTGGGACTCGGCGGGCTGGACTACGTAATCGCCGCCCAGAGAGTCTTCGAGGAAGCTCCGGATTGTACCCAGCACGCTCCCGCCCAATGCACTGAAGGCGATCACGAGCGACACCCCGACCATGAGCGCCGAGGCCGTCAGCGCCGTGCGGCCCCGGTTGCGGGTTGCGTTGGCCGCCGCCATCCTCCCCTCGACCCCGAAGAGCAGCCGCAGAACAGGAGAAAATACCGCCGCCAGCGGTCTCACGAGCACCGGGATGATGAGAGAGACGCCCAGGAACGTCCCGATGACGCCAGCTATCCCGGAAGCGTAGACGAGACCTTCGAGGTCTTCGGAGAGGTTGCTTGCGAGGTAGTAGATCCAGGGCGCCCCGATCCCAACGAGCAGCAACCCGATAAGCGGCGGTAGCCATGATAGATGCCCCGTCCCGCTCGAAACCGCGCCGCCGCTCCGGGCGCGCATGGCCTCGACCGGGCTGACCCGTCCGGCTCGCAGGGCTGGATAGAGGGCGGCGAGGACCGTAACGAGGACGCCGATTATCAGGGCGGAGATTATGGCGAATGGTGAGATGGTGAGGGTGGTGATCTCGAACAGAAACGCCTGTCCAAAGAGGTACACGAGCCCGCGGGCCATCCCGTAGCCGAAGAGCACGCCGAGCGCGGAGCCGAAGAGTCCGAGCAAGGCGGCCTCGATGACGACGGAACGCGCGATCATGCCCCGCGTCGAACCGAGGGCGCGCAACATCCCCAACTCCCGTGTTCTCTCCAAAATGGTCATCGAGAGCGCGTTGAAGACGAGGAACGCCCCGACGAAAAGCGCGGTTCCGGCGAAGAAGAGCAACGCTATGGCGAATCCCTGGAACTGGCTGTTCACCTGGGCCGTGCGCGTCTCCGACCGCTCCGCCTGGAGTCCCTCCCCGAGATTTCTCTCTAGCCGCTTCCGAAGATCTGTCACCGCGCCTTCACTCGCCGCCTCGACGGCGATGCCGGAGATCCTGCCCCGCTTGTCGAACTGTTTCTGGACGTAGTTCAGCGGCGCCATCCCAAACGCGAAGCCACCGAACGAACCGCCCGGTATCCTGAGCAGCCCGACAAGTTCGAGCTTTCGCGGCCCGCTGGGCGTCGCCACGCGCACGCGGTCGCCGACTCTCAAGCCGGCCGACTCCGCGGTGCCGCCATCGAGGATGATCTCTCCTCCGCTCTGCGGGAAGCGGCCTTCATCCAGCTCGAAGCCCGTCGCCAGGGCCGCCGACTCCGGCTCGACCCCGAAGAGCCGCATGCTTCGCACCTCCGGCGGTCCCTGTTTCACCTCGCCGGGCAGCAGCAAAGACGATGGGATCGAGAGTCGCGGGGCAGCGGTGTCCACCTCGTCGATGCTGCGAACCTCGTCCAGGATATCTCTATCGAAAGTGCCGGAGCCTCCCGCGGCAGTGACGACGAGATCCGCGGCCCCGAAGGCCCGCGAGTACAGGTCGGTGAAAGTCTGGGACATGGTTTGGGAGAGCGTGAGCACGCCGAAGACGATCCCCACCCCGAGCACGATGCCTATAGCCGTGAGCAGCGTGCGCTGTGGCCTCGATGCCATATTGCGAAGGCTCAGGCCGGAGAACCTTCGCAGTTTCACGATTGACCCGCGCGTGGCTCGGGCCTAAACTCCAGGCAACCGGCGGGGTTCGCCGTGAAAACATTCGTCTCGAAGTGGGGAGAGAAGATGGAGCATGGTGAGGCACCGGCGCGGCGGAGCAAGCACTCGAAGATGGGCGTGACTTCGTTGGTGATCGCCATTCTGGCGACGGTGGCGATAGTGGCGCTCTTCGTCATAGCCGCTTTGGTAGGGGCGTCCGCCTTTGGCGGCGCGGACCCGCAGAGCATTGATCCCCAGAGCTTGCAGGATTCGCCGGCCTTCACGGGGCTCGCGCTGGTAGGCATCGGTTTCCTGGTCTGCATCATCCTTTACTTCGTCGGGCTGGTGCTCGGCCTCGTCGGGATCTTCCAGAAACGCCGGAAGCGGCTGTTCGCCATCCTCGGTACCGTCGCCAACGGGCTCGCCGTCCTCGTCGTCGTCTCCCTCCTGGTGCTTGGCGCAATCGGCGCTTCGGTGGGCGCGCCGCAGTAGTAGGGCTCGGGCAGGAGGACCGCCACGGATTCGCGCATGGAGAACCAAAGGCCAGCGGGGCATTCCAGACTGGGGATAGCGTCTTTCGCGTTGTCCTTAGTGATGGGCGGCGTGCTCTTCCT
>JACDGB010000142.1 GCA_013815485.1 Rubrobacter sp. | reverse complement strand
GAACTCGTCCCCGCCGAACCGCGCAGCCGTGTCCGCCTCCCGCAAGCACCTCTTCAAGCGCTCGGCCACCTCGACGAGCACCCGATCCCCGATCTGGTGGCCCAGAGTGTCGTTTACGAGCTTGAAGTTGTCCAGGTCCAAAAACAGCAGCGCCACCTTGTCGCCCTGGCGTCTCGCGCGAGCGAGGGCGCGTCCGAGGTTTTCGTAGAACGACGTCTGGTTGGGCAGGTCGGTCAGGTGGTCGTGGGAGGCCTGGTACTCTAGTTGGCTTTCCAGGGCCCTCCGTTCGGCGATGTGGCGCCGCAACTCCTCGTTGATCGCCTCAAGCTCTGCGGTGCGCTCGGCCACCCGACGCTCCAACTCCTGCTCGACGCGCTTGCGTTCGCTGATATCCACGAGGACGTTCACCGCCCCGAGAAGTTTGTTTGACCCGTCGTGGATTGGGTTGGCGTGGGCGAACGCGGTGAGACGCCGGCCATCCGGACGCTCGATGACGATCTCGCGCCCGTTGTACTCCCTGTCCGTCTCGAGCGCCAGTGCCATCCAGCATCGGTCGTGGGCGATAGGCGATCCAGCGGGTGAAAAGAGCTTGAAGGAGCCACAGAAGCGGTCCACAGGATCGCCCAGTTTCGGTGTACGCCCCCAAAGCTGCACCGCGTGTTGGTTGAAATAGGTGATCAGCCCTTCGGGGTCGCAGGTGTATGCTCCAGCGGGCAGCTTCTCCAGCAAGCGACGGAAGTGCGATTCCCCTTTGTAGAGGGCCAACTCAGTCCGCAGGTCCCGACCGATCTCTTCTCTTCGCAGTGCTTCTTCCTGCATGGCTACTTCCTTCCGACGCCGGGTGCAAGGACGGATCTTACGGACTGTGCCGAAGACTGGTAAAGGATGCCGTCTTCAGCGGTGGCGACCACGACCAAGCTATGTCTCATCCTGTCTCATTGTTCTATTCACTACTTGGCTCCCCCCTCCTGTTAGATTCTAGAGAGTGACGGGAGGGAGATGGACCCCCGCCCTGCACAACGTTACAGAGCTATTATGGCGACGCCTACGAGGCTTGCCATCCCTCAAATGGCGTATGTTTTTTTGGCTGAGAAGGTGGATTCAATCGGTGAGTGCAACAGTTGATACCAGTGTATTAGCCGTTGGGCTCTTTGTCCGAAGTGCGTACCAGTCGAACGGCCTCTCTTCGAAACTCGGGCGGGAGCGGGAGGCGGTAGAAGCCGCGTTGAGGGAGCCGTGGAGTAACGGTCAGGTCGAGGGACACGTCTCCCGCCTGAAGTTCCTGAAGCGGCAGATGCACGGCAGAGTCAGCTTCAAGTTGCTTCGTCAGCGTGTGTTGAAGGCGGCTTGAGCTACCATCCAAGCGCCCGGTGGCTCTTGCGCTGCACTGAGAGTGACGGAGAACCACTCAACCGTGGCAAGTCCAAGTTTTGGGTGGCTAGTCGTCGGAGGACCGCTTCGTGGTGGCTCGGCCGTCGGCGAGCCATTGGAGCACCTCCTCGGCCGGCCGTGGCTTGCCGAAGTAGAAACCTTGGGCCAGGCCGCAGCCCAGCTCGTGCAACCGAGCGGCCTGGCCGGCGCTCTCCACGCCTTCGGCAATCGCCGCCATACCGAGGCTGCTCGCGAGGCCCACGACCGAAGAGACGATCGCCTCGTCTTTGGCGTCTTTGTCGATCCCCGCGACGAAGGAGCGGTCGGTCTTGAGGAAATTCACGGGCAACCTCTTTAGGTAGGAGAGCGAGGAGTACTCGGTCCCGAAGTCATCCACGATGAGGTTCAGTCCCAGGCCCCTTAGCCTGTCGAGCACGACGACGCTCGCTTCGGTGTCCCTCACGAGCACGCTCTCGGTTATCTCCAGGTCCAAGCTCGCCGGGTCCAACCCGGTCTCTTCGAGGACCCGGGCTACGTCCGAGACCAGTTCGGGATCCCTCAGCTGCCGGGCCGAAAGGTTGACGCACATCACCAACGGCGGGACGCCCGGGAACCGTTCTTGCCACTCCTTGGCTCGGCGGCAGGCCTCCCCCAAGACCCGCAGCCCGATTGGGACGATCAGCCCCGTCTCCTCCGCCAGCGGCACGAACGCCGACGGTGGCAGCATGCCCCGTTCGGGGTGGCGCTAGCGCACGAGCGCCTCGAAGCCGACGATCTTTCCGGTCGGGAGTTTTACCTTGGGCTGGTAGTGGAGCGCGAACTCCTCCTGCTGGATGGCCCGCCTAAGCTCGTCCTCCAGCCGCAGCCGCTGGAGGATCCGGACGCGCATCGCCTCCTCGAACACCCGATATCGCCCCTTGCCCTCTTCCTTGGCCCGGTACATCGCGACGTCCGCGTCCCTGAGGAGCTCCTCGGACCCGCCGCTCGAGGCGGAGAGCGCGACGATCCCGATCGAGGCGGAGATGGACGCCTCTCGTTCCGCCAGCACGAAGGGCTCGCCGAGGGTTCCGACGATCCGCTCGGCCACCCTCATCGCCTCGGCCTCGTCCGACGGGTGCTCAAGCAGCACGGCAAATTCGTCCCCGCCGAAGCGCGCGACCGTGGCCCCGGGCGTCAGTAGCGCCATCAGACGCTCGGCCGCCTCGACCAGAAGCTTATCGCCGGCCTCGTGGCCCAAGGAGTCGTTCACGTCCTTGAACCCGTCCAGGTCCAAGAACAACAGCGCTCCGGGTTCCTCCTGCATCCGGGCTCGGGACAAGGCGAGCTCCAGGCGCTGCGCGAAGAGGGTGCGGTTGGGCAGGCCGGTGAGCGGGTCGTGGAGGGCCTGGTGCCGCAGGCGCTCCTCCATGGCCTTGAGCTCGGTCACGTCCCGCTGGCTGGAGATCCAGTGCGTTATCTTTCCGTCGCTGTCGCGGATCGCCTCGATGTACCATTCCAAGACGTACTCCGAACCGTCCTTGCGGTAGTTGATCACGTTCCTGCCGTCGAACGGCTCTCCTCGGGAGAGGAGGCGCCGCAGGCGATCGAGCGGCGCTCGGTCGGTCTTGGGTCCTTGCAGGAGGCGCGGCGTCCTGCCTATGACCTCGTCGGGGGTGTAGCCGGTCATCCGGCAGAAGCCCTCGTTGACGTACACGATCTCTGGGCCGGGGTGGTCGAGCTCGGTGGTGGTGATCAGGACCGCCTCGTCCACGTGGCGCATGGCGGCCTCGAGCAGGAAGGCCTCCTCCCCGATGCGTTCCTTTTCCGACGGTCTCATGGCACGTCTCGTACCCTTTTCCGTGAGAGACGAACCTCACCTGCAGAGCCTGTTTCGCCCCTCTCTGGGCCGCTAGAAGAGCCCGTCGATTATTTGCAGACTCCCCCGAAGGGTACCGCGCGGGGGATTGGCCTTCTCATCCCATCTGTAGGGAGGACTCCCTATTTACCCAACTGAGAAGAGGACACCCTATAGCATCAGTTGGGTCGTTCCTGAACTACCCTTCCAGTAGGATGAGGAGAAGGGAGCGCCATGGTCGCGCAGGATGGGATTGCCGGATCCGCAGCGGTCGCCGGGTGGTTGGAGGCGTTGGGCGAGCTGCACGATCAAATAGGCCACCGCTTCGTCCGCTCGGAGGCCAGGGAGCGTGTCCACCACTACCTGCTCGGTTTGCTCGGAAAGATCGAGCGCAAGAACGGCTGGCAACTCGCCGAGGCCATCGGGGAGCGGGATCTGCAGGGGGCTCGCATCTGGGGATTCGATGCGCGCCATCGCGGCCCGGTTGGGCCGTTCTGCATCGACGGTCAGCCGGGAGGTGGGCCGCCACGGCGGGCGTGGGAGCTACCGCGCCTTGAAAGCCGACGAGCGGGCCTGGGAGCGAGCGCAGCGTCCCGAGAGGTGCATGCTCGCAGAAAACGAGCGCCTACGAGGTGCGGTGGCAGAGAAGCTGAGGATGGACTGGTCGCCGCAGCAGATCTCTGGTTGGCTTGTAAGACACTGTCCCGATGATGAGGCGATGCGCGTGTCACAAGAGACCATCTACCGCACCCTTGTTCGTCCAGGCCAGAGGCGCTTTGAAGAAGGGGCTGCTCGCCCATCTGCGAAGCGGGCGGACGATGCGCCGGGCTCGGTGCGCCTCCACACAAGGCCAGCAGCGAGGGCAGATCAAGGAAGCCGTCTCCATCCGCCAGAAGCCGAAGACCGTACGGTACCCGGTCGCTGAGAAGGAGACCTGCTCTCAGGATCACGCAACACCCACATAGCAACCCTGGTCGAGCGCAGCTCGCGGTTCGTGATGCTGGTGCGGGTGGGAGGCAAGGACACCGGCAGCGTCGTGGAAGCCCTGAGCGACCAGATAAGGCGGCTGCCCGAGGCCATGGTGGAGACCCTCACCTGGGACCGGGGGATGGAGATGGCCGCCCACAAGCAGTTCACCGTAGCGACCGACGTAGCCGTCTACTTCTGCGATCCGAAGAGTCCCCGGCAGCGCGCCACTTCCGAGAACACCAACAGGCTCTTGCGTCAGTACCTGCCCAGGAGAACCGACCTATCTGTGTACGACCAAAAGGACCTCGACCTGATCGCGCTCAAGCTCAACACGAGGCCCCGCAAGACCCTCTCCTACAGCACCCCGGCTGCTACACTGACAGAGGCTGTTGCGCTCACAGGTTGAACCCACCACGGCCTTCTTCGCCAGGGAAGACGGGATCCGGTGAGTTACTACCACCTCATCGATGCGGAGAGGGCGAACTTCCCGGTCTGTGTTTTGTACGAGGTTCTGGGCGTTTCGAGGAGCGGCTACTAAGACTGGAAGATGAGGCCATCCTCAAGAAGGAGACGCGAGGACGCCACCCTCGCCGGCAAGATCCGCGAGATCCATCGCAGGAGCAGACAGACCTATGGATCTCCGAGGGTACATGCCGAGTTGAGGGTGCTCGGGAATCGCTGTGGCCGTAAACGGGTCGAGAGGCTCATGCGCCAAGCCGGACTACGGGGCTGCATGCGCGGCCAGAGGAGAGGGACCACCCGCCGGGGTAAGGGAGCCGCCGCGGAGGACCTGGTGAAAAGAGACTTCACAGCCCCGCGGATGGACATGATCTGGGTGGCGGACATCACGTATGTCACCGCTGGAGAAGGGTTCTTCTACCTGGCCTTCATCCTGGACGTCTACTCTCGTAGGGTCGTCGGGTGGGCGATGGCGAGCCATCAGGGAACCGAGCTCGTGGTGGACGCTCTCCAAATGGCTGTGTGGATGAGGAAGCCCTCTCCCGGCCTGGTTCACCATTCCGACCAGGGTGTCCAGTACACGGCACTCCCTTTCGGCGAAAGACTGAGGGAGGTCGGGATCACGCCGTCGATGGGAAGGACCGGGACCGCTCTGGACAACGTGATGGCCGAGAGCTTCGTCTCGATCTTGAAGGCAGAGCTGGTGAGCAGGCTGAAGTTCCCCACGAGGCAGCCGGCGAAGACGGCGATCTTCGAGTACCTGGAAACCTTCTACAATACCCGCCGCCTGCACTCATCTCTGGGCTACAGGAGTACCGCTGACTTTGAGGGGAATAGGATAGGAGGAGCTAGCGTCGCGTAAGGTAAATGTGTCCGCTCTAGGGCTCATCGCTGCTTTTGGTGCAACGAAAGGTCAATGAAGCGGCTCTCTGACCTGCGCGGCATCAAGCGGCCCCCAGAACACGCTGGCGCAGCATCTCGAAGCTCCCTCTCCCATACATCTGCCTCTTGATCAGCTTCAACC
>JACDGB010000511.1 GCA_013815485.1 Rubrobacter sp. | reverse complement strand
AACCACTTTCTCTTTGCTGAATAGCTGAAATGCTGACCGGCTGACAAACTCTTTCTGGACAGCGCGTCTCCGGCTCCCTATATTGGACATGCACATAGTCGGCTGGCGGCGCGGGAGGGTGGTTTTGGACGGTTTCTTCAAGTTCTCTGAGAGGGGCACGAACCTTCAGACGGAGGTGGTCGCCGGTTTGACGACCTTCATGACGATGGCCTACATCATCTTCGTGAACCCGGCGATACTCGGCACGCAGGGGACTGGCCTCCCGGTCTCCGGGGTGTTCTTCGCCACCTGCCTCGCGGCTGCGGCGGCGAGCATCGCGATGGGCGTCGTGGCTAACTTCCCGCTGGCCCTTGCCTCCGGGCTCGGCCTGAACGCGATAGTGGCGTTCACCCTGATCCTGGGCCTCGGCCTCTCCTGGCAAGAAGCGATGGCGGTCGTGGTCGTGGAGGGAATCCTGGTCACGATCCTCGTTGTGACGAACCTGCGCGAGGCCGTCCTGAACGCCATCCCGCTGGGCTTGAAGTTCGCCATAGCGGTCGGCATCGGGCTCTTCATTGCGTTTATCGGCCTGAAGAACGGCGGCCTCGTGGTCCAGAACCCAGACACGTATCTGGCCCTGGGCGATCTTACGCAAGGTCCGGTGTTGCTCGCGGCCGCCGGGCTCGCGCTCACGCTCGTGCTTGTGGCGCGGGGTTTTCGGGGCGGTCTCCTTATCGGTATCTTGCTCACCGGCGCTATCGGGATGATATCCGGGGTCGTGCCGCCACCGGATGGGATCGTGGACTTCCGCTTCGATACCTCGACCATCGGCGGCGGAGTGCTCGCGGTGCCGCAAGTGTTGCAACTGTCGCTCGTGCCCGTCATCTTCGCGCTCTTCATGACGGACTTCTTCGACACGATGGGGACCATGATCTCGGTCGGACAGGAGGCGAAGCTCCTCGACGAAGAGGGCCGCCCGCCGAACGCGAAGCGGATTCTCCTGGTGGACTCGCTGGCGGCAATCGGGGGCGGGGCGGCGGGCGCGAGTTCGGTGACATGCTACATAGAGAGCGGCTCGGGCGTCGCCGAGGGCGGCAGGACGGGTTTTTCGAGCGTGATCGTGGGCCTGCTCTTCCTGCTCGCGTTGCCTTTCGCGCCCCTGATCTCGGTCTTCGGTGGCTCCGTGCCCATCCCCGGCCCGGAGGGAGGGGAGATCTTCGTCTCCCCCGTCACGGCCCCGGCGCTGGTGGTGGTCGGCTTCCTGATGATGACAGCCGTTCGCTTCATCCCGTGGGAGGAGATGGACGAGGCCATCCCCGCGTTCCTCACGATCCTCACGCTTCCGCTGACGTTCAATATCTCCTACGGCATAGGCTTTGGCTTCATCTCCTACGTGCTAATAAAATTGGCCCGCGGCAAACCTGGCGAGGTACATCCCCTGCTCTACGGCGCGGCCGCGCTTTTCGTGCTGGCCTTCGTGTGGCCCGCGTTGCAAAGCGCGCTTTCTTGAAGGCATGTGCGAGATCAGGTGGTGTTTGATCTCGCATATGCCAGGGTAAACCACCAGAAGTAGCGAGACGCACGGCATCTGTTGTATATTTCAAGCGGACGACGCGGGACGCGGATAAAGGGTCCAGCGAAGGGGGAGGTGAAAAGTACATCAGCATCGGGGCCATAGCAGTTTGGATCGTCGTTGGGCTTATAGCAGGCGTATTGGCGAAGGTAGCCATACCCGGTTCGGACCCCGGAGGTTGTCTGGCGACCATCTTGATCGGGGTCGCTGGTGCATTCGTGGGGGGTTGGGTTCTCGGCCTCCTCGGTTTCTCTGGAAGCACGGGAGAGATAAGCCTCGGGTCCATCTTCACGGCCACCGTGGGCGCAATCGTCTTGCTAGTCGTCTACCGGCTGATAACCCGCCGGTTGGCGTGATGTAACGTTTCGTAGAGGTTCGTAGTCTGAATTGGTAGTAGAGACTTCAAGGAGAGGAGATCAATGAGCGAAGAGCGGACACAGCAGAGGAGCAG
>JACDGB010000510.1 GCA_013815485.1 Rubrobacter sp. | reverse complement strand
TGTATCCTGTGTGCATCCCCGTCCACGACAACGTCTTGCTCTCCTGCTCCGTGTCCGCTCGGGAGAAGGAGAGCCGTTTCCATACCGCCTCTCCGGACGACGATCTCCACGAGTACACAGGTGTGATCTTCTCGGACGTGGTCGCCTACCTCTTCGAGCACGACAATTTCTTCCGGGACGGCCGGGAGCACGCGTGGCCGGTGGTGTACGAATCGAAGGAAGACTTGCTCCGCCGGATGCACGATGAGGACGTGAGGGCGTTCGGGGCGCAAGCATCATGCGGTCCCTCCGGCCGGGTATGGACGCAAAGCGTGTCGAGTACCGGGACGGGGCGCCGCTGATGTTCCTGCTCCGAGAGCCCGCAGAGGAACGCATCCTCCGCTTCATCGAATCTCAGAAGGCGCTGCCGTTCTCTTACAAAGAGGTCGGGATCACGTGCGAGGACAAAGCGCCCTCGGGCTACGTCGTGGACCGTTACCGGGTCCGGCTCGGCGAGGGGCCGGAGGCGTATGCGCGGGCCGTCGAAGCCCTGCGCGGGTGGTGGCAGTTCAATCTCGGATGGGTAAAGCTCCTGCCACCGGACATGCCTATACAGATCGGTGCGACGGTCGGCGTGCTCGCCCAGCACCTCGGTTTCTGGTCGCTGAACACCGCCCGTATCGTGTACCTCATCGAAGAGAGCGGCGATGTCGAGCGGTTCGGCTTCGGCTACGGGACGCTCCCCGGGCACGCCGAGCGCGGCGAGGAACGCTTCATCGTCGAGTGGAACCGCGAAGAAGGCACGGTCCACTACGATGTCTTCGCCTTCTCCCGCCCGAAACACCCCCTGGCCTGGCCCGGCTATCCTTTCGCCCGCCTCTTACAGAAGCGCTTCGCCCGGGACTCGAAGAGGGCGATGGTCGAGGCCGTAGCCCGGGAGAGGCTCCACCAGGCTTGAACGCGCCCGGCAAACACAGGCTCTCCGGCTGGTGCGGATCTTCGCCTTCGAGACCCCGCGGGCTGCTGGACTGCTTTTCGCGTTGAATGCCACCACACACGCCATTTTCGGGGTCGCGGCTCTGGCCGGGGTCTCGCTGCTCACCGGCAACGAACCACCTCTTTATGCCTATCCTGCAGCCGTTGTGGCTGCCTGGCTCCCGGACGTGGATAACCCGCGCAGCCGGCTAGGGAATGGTCTGAGCCGAACGAAGGTTCCGGTCCTCGACGTGATCTCGCGCCCCCTAAGCTGGGCTTTGAGGATCACTTCGTTCACCCTCTTTCGCACGGTCGGCCACCGGACGCTTACGCACTCTCTACTCGGCGTTGCGCTCTTCGCCGTCCTGATCTCACCCGTCGCGCCGCTCTCCCCCGAACTATTCCTTGCTCTCTTGACCGGCTATATCTCGCACCTGTTCGCCGACGCCCTAAATATGAGAGGCGTGCCGCTCATGTGGCCGGTGAAGTGGACCTTCCGGCTCCTGCCCCGCGGCGTAAAGTCCGGAGGGGTGACGGAGCTCTTAGTGGCGTTCGTCGTGGCGGTGGCGGCGGGGTTCGAGGTCTATGCCCTACACCTCGCCGGAGCTTTTTCGTCCGGAGTCCTCTAACCATTCAAGGGCCCGTAGGCTCTTGGTGTGGGTAGGGCGGCCGCGCTGTTCGTTGTGCGAGATGGAGGCTTCGAGCGCGGCCCTCGCGGCGCGGCGCAGGCTCTTCAGGGCGAGCTTACGCAGGCCCTCCACACCGGGTTGATTACGGCCCGGTTCGATCTTGTCGGCCAGGTATACTGCGAGGGCGAGCGGCCCCATCTCCGGCTCGCCGGTCGTATGCACCCGCACCGCCTCCAGGACCTCGCTATCCTTGACACCAAGATCCCGGCGCGCGCACTCCGCCGCAACGGGACCGTGCAGCAACATCGGCCGCTCCCGCTCTAGCTCGTCGATGGACAGGTTCGCTTCCTCGGCCAGCCGCAGAAGCCCTTCCTTGTACGTCTCCCTCGCGGCGTCGTGCAGGAGGCCGGCGAGACGTGCCTTGACG
>JACDGB010000141.1 GCA_013815485.1 Rubrobacter sp. | reverse complement strand
CCGCTGAGCGTCCGGTCAGACCATCTGCCTGCGGATTGTTCTTGAAAAACCCGGCTACTTTCTGGAGCAGGTCCGGCGGGAATCGGCAGTTGTCGTCCGGGAAACCCACGACGTCGCCGGTTACGTGCCCCAGCCCCACATTCTTTGCCCTGGTAAGTCCTGGCCTGGATCTCAGGTGGAGGATCGGGAACCTGCCCTCGTAGTGAGCCAGGATCGGCGCCAGCCGCTCGTCCTCGTTCTGATCTACCACGATCAAATCGAAGTCCCGGTACGTTTGAGCGTCGAGTGAAGCCAGAAAATGATCAAGGTCTTGCGTTCTATCTTTCGTCCCCAATACGAGGGAAAAATGGATCAACGGTCTTTCTCCCTCCAGCCCGTTTGCGCGTTATCGGACGCGCCAAAGCAGGCTCCCGGATGTACGACACGATGTTGGAAACAGAGCCTATGCGTCATGATCCAGTCAAGTATAACCGGTGCTCCAATGAGGCACCACGGCCTCTTATCTCCTCTGAGCCTCACCCCGCCGCGGATGGCGGATGCCGGCGAAGCTCGCCCACTCGTGGAAGATCGACTTTCCGCAACCCTCGTCAGATAATGCGTCCGACATCATGGAATGCGCGGAGGCTAATCGCCAGCCCGGTATGGCGTGCTCGTCGCGGCTTCCTCTATCTTCTGGCCTTTCTGCACAGGGAAGAAACAAGAAGCATGATGGGTGTCGCTCTCTTGAGGCTCCAAGACTGGGACGTTCTCCTTGCAGTAATCCTGGGCGCGCGGGCAGCGAGTGTGGAAGGTGCAGCCGGACGGCGGGTTCGCCGGGGAGGGAACGTCGCCGGTCAGGACGACGCGCTGCCGCTCGCGCTCCTTCACCGGGTCCGGAATCGGTATGGCGGAGAGCAGCGAGCCCGTGTATGGATGGCGCGGTTCGCCGTATAGACCGCTGCGATCCGCGATCTCCACGACCCTGCCAAGATACATCACCGCCACCCGGTCGGAGATGTGCTTGACGACAGAGAGATCGTGAGCGATGAACACGTATGTCAGATCGAACTCTTTTTGCAGATCTTCGAGAAGGTTGACGACCTGAGCCTGGATCGAGACGTCTAGCGCGCTCACCGGCTCGTCGCATATGATGAGCTTCGGGTTGAGGGCGATGGCCCGCGCCACCCCGATCCTCTGCCGCTGCCCACCGGAGAACTCGTGCGGATAGCGGTTGTAATGCTCTGGCGAGAGACCCACGATCTCCAGTAGCTCCCGCACCCGCTTCTTGTGATCCCCCTCGATCTTGTGCGTCTTCAGCGGTTCGGAGATGATGTTGCCGACTGCCATGCGAGGGTTCAGGCTCGCGTACGGATCCTGGAAGACTATTTGAATATTTCTTCGGACGGCTAGCATCTGTTTGCGGTCGTAGCCGAGGATGTCTTCGCCCTCGAAGCGAACCTCCCCCGCCGTCGGCTCGATGAGGCGAAGGATCAAACGCGCCAGCGTGCTCTTGCCGCACCCCGACTCCCCCACAAGCCCAAGCGTCTCCCCCTTCCGCACCGTCAGGTCCACCCCGTCAACCGCCTTGACGTGGCCGACCGTGCGCCTGAGAACGCCAGCCTTTATAGGAAAGTGCATCTTCAAGCCCCGAGCCTCCAGCAAGTTCTCGCCGGAGGCCACGCCGTTCGTCAGTCCGTTCGCCGTATCGTTGCCACGTTCGCTCATGCGCTCATCTCGCCTTCGATGCCGAGTTCCTCGTCAGCCTTGCGTTTGCGTTTCTCTATCTCTTCGACGGAGAGGATGCAGGCGGCGGCGTGGCCTGGCTTCTTCTCCTCGAGTGGCGGGTCCGTGGCGTGGCACTCATCCTTGACGAACGGGCAGCGCGGGCTGAAGTTACAGCCTTCAGGGAGAAAGATCAGGGACGGAGGCTGGCCCTTTATCGGGAGGAGCCGCACTTCTCCTGCGGTATCCAAACGCGGCAAGCTCCTGAGAAGCGACCACGAGTACGGCATCAGCGGGTCATAGAAGACCTGTTCGGTACTGCTCTGCTCCACGGCGCGTCCAGCGTACATCACCATCACCTTGTCCGCGAGCTGGGCGACAACGCCGAGGTCGTGCGTGATCATCACTATCGCCGTCCCGAACTTCTCCTGAAGATCCACCATGAGTTCCAGGATCTGAGCCTGGATCGTCACGTCCAGGGCCGTCGTCGGCTCGTCGCATATGAGGACCTTCGGGTTGCAGGCGAGGCCCATTGCGATCATGGCCCGCTGGCGCATCCCGCCGGAGAACTGGTGCGGGTAGTCTCTCGCTCTCTCTTCGGGCCGGGGGATGCCCACGTCCCTGAGCGCCTGAACCGCCCGGTCACGGGCCTCGTGCCTGGAGACGCTCTGGTGGATGCGGACGGCCTCGGAGATCTGGTTTCCCACGGTGAATACGGGGTTGAGGCTGGTCATCGGGTCCTGGAAGATCATGGCGATGTCGTCGCCCCGTATCTTCTGCATCCTTCTGTCCGAAACCTTCAAAAGGTCTTCGCCCTCGAAGAGGATCTCACCCTCCGGATACTGTACCGGCGGCTTGGGGTTGAGCTGCATGATGCTGAGAGCCGTCACGCTCTTGCCGCTCCCTGACTCGCCCACGATCCCGAGCGTCTCGCCCGGCTCCACCGAGAACGACACTCCATCCACCGCCTTCACCACACCATCGGGGGTCTTGAAATGCGTCTTCAGGTTGTTGACTTCCAGCATCGCCACGGTCTATCGCCCACCTTGTTTTTTCAACGGTAGCTCTCTCGACGATGAGCGACTTTCAAAACGGTTACCCTCCTCTGGCCATCGTCCACATCGTAGACGATCCGGTAGTCTCCAACCCGGACGCGCCACGACTCCTCACCCGTCATCTTGACACATCCACGAGGTCTCGGCTCCTCGACCAACCCATCTATCGCTCGGGACACCCTTCCGTGTACGCTCTCGGGTAACCGGGACATCGCCCTTCGCACTCTCCTCGGAACGTCGAGCTCATAGCTCACCTCGACTCCGGAGTTCGGCTCTTTCGGCTTCGATCTCGCGCTTCGCCTGCTCCCAGGAGACGACGTTCTCCTCGCCTCGTTCTATCGCCTCTCGGACCTCCCTGACATCCCGGATATCTTCCAGCTCTTCCAGCTCTTCCACCATGCGCTCGTACTCCTCCACGTCCAGTAGCACGCCAACGCGCCGGCCTTTCTCGTCTATCACGTAACGATTGCTCATTGCCTGATCCTTTCGAGTCGCATACGCCCCCGAACCTTCACCAGACAGGTTACAGCAGTCACGCCTCTCCGGCCATAGCACGCCATCCGGCTACCGTTTCTCCCGCATGAAGCGCAGCACGCGCCGGTCCAGGAACCCGCGCTCCTGCTCGCGCTCCTCGAAGTTCTCCGTCCCGACGAACGCCCGCAACGCCTCGTGCAGCCGGTCGTCATCGCTCGGATCACCGTTTTCCAGATATCCGAGCCGCCGGAGAGACGCCACGACTTCATGCCGAACGTCTCCGTCCACGGCAACCACGTCATCCGACTCCGTCGCCCCGAAGTACAGAGTGTGGAGATCCCGGACGCGGATTAGCTCCTCTATCGGGTCGGGATGATCGTCCACGCGCAGGTCCACAACGCGGTCGCTCTGCCCACCATACCCGCCACCCTCCCGCACCACCAGCAACGCCGCCGACTGCCGCCCCCGCGAGTCGCCGCCCGCCGCTTGCCCCGCGTCCAGCGCCGCGAGCAACCGCCCGGCGAGGTCCCCGGCTGTCTCCTCATAGGTCCGGGCCATCGCCTTCACGGTCTCTTCGCTGATCAGGATGTTGCCCTGCGCGGCGTAGTGATCTCCGGTCACGCCCCCGGCCCAGTCGAAGCAGTCGCCGCCGGTGAAGGTCGCGGCCCGGCCCCGCGCATCCACCACGCCTATCTGCCGATCTTCACGGCCCTCGTCGGCGGATACGAGAGCCTCGACCGTTTCTTCGGCGGTTCGACCTTCAGCCATCAACTCCAGGCCGCGTGGGCCAAAGGAGACGTTCGCCATCGCCTGCGTCGCCACCGCCCCGACGGCGGGCCGCACCCACGGGACCACCGCCCCGACGGCGAGAAACTTGGACTGCACAGCGACCCCGAGTTCCTCCGACGCGGGATCGAAGGCCACGATCGAAAAGGTTGCGACGAGGTCTCTCATACGGAACCCCGGTAAAAGGTCCCATCGCTGTTGGGAGCGCGAGTCCCGGATCCGGAAATCAAAACCCTGACTCCCGATCTCCCGACTCTCGCCCAGAACAGAAGGCGAGGTTATCGAATGGATTCCGCATCGCGCGCCCTCTACTCCGAGGTCCGGGGGTCGAGGGCTTCGCGGACGCCGTCGCCGAGAAGATTGAAACCGAGGACGGCGAAGAAGATCGCCATGCCGGGGAAGAACGCCATCCACCACGCCGACGAGAGATACGACTGCGCCTGAAAGAGCATCGAGCCCCAGCTAGGCTCTCCCGGCTCGGCCCCGAGCCCCAGGTACGAGAGCGTAGCCTCCGCGATGATGGCGAGGCCCATCGCAAGCGTGGTCTGGACCAGGATCGGCGGCAGCGAGTTCGGCAAGACGTGGCGGGTCATGATGCGGACGTGTCCCGCACCGACGGCGCGGGCGGCCTCCACGTAGTCCAGGCCGCGAACCGTCAGCACCTGCGCCCGCGTTATGCGCACGAAGTTCGGGATGAAGGCGATGCCGATGGCGATCATCGCGAAGGTCAGGCCCCCGCCGAGGATGGCAGCTATCACGAGAGCCAGGATCAGGAACGGGAAAGCCTGGATGCTGTCCACTATGCGCATCACGATCCACTCGTCCAAGAAGCCCCGGAAGTACCCGCTCACCAAACCCACCGGCACACCGACCCCGATCGCTATGCCGACGGAAATGAGGGACGCCTGAAGCGAGATCCTGGCTCCGTACACCACCCGGGAGAAGATGTCGCTCCCCAAAGAGTCGGTCCCGAAGAGGCCGCCCTCGCCCGGCGGCTGGAGGGTCAGTGCGTAGTCCTGCTCTCTGGGCCCTTGCGGTGCGATCAAGGGCGCGAAGATGGCGGTCAGGAGCATGACCACCACTATCGCCAGCCCGAAGACGGCCGGCCGGTTGCGCCGGAAGCGCCGCCAGAACGCCGCCATCCTCCGCTCCCGCGGCTCGACGCTCTGGGTCTGGGAACCTTCTCCCGTGGTCGCCGTCTCGCTCAAAACCTACTCCTGACTCAACGAGATACGGGGGTCAATGATGGCGTACAGCATGTCCACCAGCACGTTTATAAGGACCACGACGGCCGTGACCGTGAGCACCGCGCCCTGCACCACCGTGAAGTCCCGCTCCAGGATGGACTCAACGATCAAACGCCCCACCCCCGGTAACTGAAAGACCTGCTCCGTCACCACGAGTCCGCCAAGAAGTCCCGCCACCTGCAACCCTCCAGCGGTCACGAACGGTATCAGCGCGTTGCGGACGGCGTGCCGGATCACCACGACCCGCCGGCTGAGGCCCTTCGAGAAGGCGGTCCTCACGTAGTCAGATCCCAGCTCCTCCAAAAGGCTGCTGCGGAGCATCCGGGTCAACTCGGCGGACTCCCGCAGGCCCGTGGCGAAGACCGGCAGGATCATGGCCGTCAGGTTCGCCGCCGGGTTCTCGAAGAACGGCTCGTAGCCCGAGGCCGGGAACCATCCGAGGT
>JACDGB010000509.1 GCA_013815485.1 Rubrobacter sp. | reverse complement strand
GTGCCGATCTCCCCGATCATACCTTCGCGCCCGGTGCTGACCCGCCACCGGCTGGTCCTGAAGACCGCGCGCAAAGTACCGGCCACCAATAACGCGACCACGACGAGCGATATCATAAGCACGTAGAGTGGGACCCCGAACCGTTCCTCGAAGTTTGGAGGCTTCTGCACGAGCGCCGCATCGGCGGTGTCGAGCGTCAGGTTTTTCGGTTGAACGGACGCGCCATCGGCTGCGTTCAATACCGCCTCCAGGTTCGGCTCGATGTATTCGATCACGCCCGTATCCAATGCGTCACCGGAGTCCAGCGACGCCGCCTCCCTGACAGCGCTCTCGGCCCACTCTTCGTCGCGGCCATGCGCCTCCGCGAGACCCGTGATGAGGGCAACCGCGTCGTTCGTGACCTTCTCGCCCATGTCGCCCGGGATATCCTGCCCGAAGGCGTCCACCGGCGTCGCCGCCCCGAGCCGGGTCTGAGGGGCCATCGCCGCCACGTCGCTCCCCATGACGATGAACGTACCCGCGCTCGCCGCCCTCGCCCCCTGCGGCGTCACGTAGGTAATGACCGGGATTTCTCCCGCGCCGCTGATGTCCTCGACCATCTCCTGAGTCGAGTCCAACCTCCCGCCGGGAGTGTCAAGCGTCACGGCCACCGCGCGAGCGTTCGCGGCCTCGGCGTCGGAGATGACGCGCCCCACGTACTCAGCCACTCGTCCGTCTATCTCACCGTCAATGCGGGCGACGAACACTTCCGGCTCGCTTTCCTGGGACATCGCCCTGGTTCCGCACGCTATTGGAGCGCACGCCATTATGAGGATCAAAGACAGGACGAAGAGATGGGATTTGCGTCGTTTCATGCGGCCTTGATTCTACTACCGGCCATTATTTGGACGGTCGCTACAGTGTATCGAGGGCTTGTTCGAGGTCCCCGATCACATCTTCCGGATGCTCGATGCCGACGGAGAGGCGGATCAGGGCCTCCTTCACCCCAAGCCGCTCCCGGCGCGCGGGCGATAACTCCCGATGCGACGAGGTAGCCGGATGTATCGCCAGCGTATAAACGTCCCCGAGGCTCGGAGCCTTGACGCACAGTTGCAGCGCGTTCAGGAACCGGAACGCCGCCTTCCTGGCATCAGCCTCCTCCGCGTCGAGCTCGAAGGAGACGAGGCCGCCCGCGCCTTCGAGGACGCGGCGGGCAACCTCCGTATCCGGGTGATCGCCGAGCGACGGGTAGTTGACCTTCGCTATCTTCGGGTGCTTTGCGAGGCGGGTGGAGATCTCCCTCGCGTTCTCGCACTGTCGCTCCATGCGTAGCGGCAGGGTCTTGAGGCCCCGGTGAGCCAGCCACGCCTCGAACGGTCCCAGTGTCCCGCCGACGAGCTTGCGGAATGGTTCCAGCGCCGCGTCGAATGGGGGACCCGCGACCACCACGCCAGCCGTGATGTCGCCATGGCCGGAGAGGTACTTGGTGGCGCTGTGTACCACGATGTCCGCGCCGAGTTCCAAAGGACGCTGGAGGTATGGCGTAGTGAAGGTACTGTCCACTATAAGGGCCGCGCCCGCGGGACGTGTGATCTCCGCGATGCGCGGCACGTCGGCCACGCGCAACAGCGGGTTGGAGATGGTTTCGATCACCACGGCCCGCGGCTTCAGTTCCGTGACCTTGCGCTCCAGGGCTTGCAGATCGTAGCAATCCACGAAGCGCGTCTCGACGCCATTCATCCCGAAGATCTGGACCAGGAGCGTCGCCGTCGAGCCGTAGAGTTGCTCCGCCGCAAGCGCCGTCGCCCCAGGCCCCAACTCCGCCGCCGCGAGCGCCGCGTGCATCGCCGCCATCCCCGAAGCGAAGGCGAACGCGCGAGCATCTCCCGCCGGGCTTTCGAGAGCCGCGACGGCCCGCTCGAAGGCTGCGACGGTTGGGTTGTCGTAGCGAGCGTAGCTGTATCCCGGTTGCTCGCCGCCCAGGATGCGATCCGTGGTCTCGATGTTCTGATGAGAGAAGGTCGTCGAGGCATGGAT
>JACDGB010000140.1 GCA_013815485.1 Rubrobacter sp. | reverse complement strand
GAGTTGAGCATGCTGTACACGTCAGACACTTTTGATTCGGCAAATCCATATAGCAAATCTGTGAGTGCCCGGTCGACGGCAATGGAGGTTGCGGAGGGAGGCATCGCCAAAGATTTTTGCGCAGAAATTCTGCGCACGTGCTCCTTGTGCTCGGACTCAAACTCGATCCAGGTGCCCAAACGGGTCTTGCCCGAACCGTTGGCCCCGACGATCACCATAGGTCCTACGCTTCGCACCGGGGTCGTCGGTCCACCACCGGGTGGCACGCTTTCGGGACTTGGTAAGGCTAGATTGCGCGTCTCGCTTCTCATGTAGAAGTGGCGGAGCTTCTTGGCTCTTGTGAAAGCAACTCCTCGAAGCCAGCCTCGTTGAGGACCGCCACGCCGGCCTCCCGCGCTCGGTCGAGCTTCGAGCCGGCGACCTCTCCGGCGAGCACGTAGTCGGTGTTGGAGCTGACCGAAGAAGTAAACGTGCCTCCGGCATCCTCGATCCTCTCCACGAAGTAGCTTCGAGGACGGCTCAAGGTTCCGGTCACGACGACCCGCTTGCCCGCCAGCGGACCTTCCGCGGGACCGGCGGATACCCGCTCGAAGTCGAGCCCGATCTCCATGAGACGTTCGACGAGATTTTGGTTGTCTTCCAGCGAGAAGTACTCGGCGACGGCGCGGGCGACGACCCCGCCGATGCCGTCTATCTCCGTCAGCTTCTCCGACTCGACGCCACGCAGGAGATCCTCGCCGCCGAAGTGTTCGGCTATTAGCTCCGCCGTCACGGCGCCGACGTGACGGATGCCGAGGGCGTAGAGGACGCGGGGGAGGGGTTGTTCCTTGCTGCGTTCGATGGACCGGATCAGGTTCTGCGCGCTCTTCTCCCCGAAGCCTTCGAGCGGGATGAGCTGTTCGGCCTCAAGCCCGTAGATGTCGGCTACGTCCTTTATGAGGCCAAGCTCGAAGAAACGGGTGGAGATCTTCTCCCCGAACCCGTCCACGTCCATCGCGGACTTCGAGGCCCAGTGGATGATGTGCTCCAGCGCCTGCGCCGGACAGCGGATGTTCACGCACCGCGTCACCGCCTCGCCCTCGGGCCGCGAGACCGGCTCACCGCACACGGGGCATTTCGTGGGCATCTCGAAAGCGTATTCATCGCCCGTGCGTTCCTCGGAGACGGCGCGGACGACCTGGGGGATCACATCCCCCGCCCGTTCCACCATCACGGCGTCGCCTATGAGAATGCCCTTCTCCTTGATGTAGTCCTCGTTGTGCAGTGTGGCGCGCGAGATCGTCACCCCGCCGATGTTCACCGGCTCCAGCGCTGCCTGCGGCGTCAGCGCCCCCGTGCGCCCGACGTGGACGAAGATGTCCTTCAACCTCGTGCGGCCCGCCAGCGGCTCGAACTTGTAAGCTATCGCCCAGCGTGGCGCTTTCTGGACGGAGCCGAGCATCTCTTGCTGGCGGCGCGAATCCACCTTCACCACCACGCCGTCTATCTGGTAACCGACGCTAGTCCGTTTCTCCGCCCACCTTTCGCATTCTTCGACGACCGAGCCTATGGAGTCATGTACCTGATACGGGTTCACCCGCAGCCCGTGACTCTTCAAAGCGGCGAGCGACGCCGAGTGGCTCTCGTATTCTCCGTAGCCCTCCCCGACGCCGTACAGGAATACGGTTAGCGGGCGGGATGCCGTATTCTTGGGGTCGAGTTGCCGGATGGAGCCGGCGGCCAGGTTGCGGGGGTTGGCGTAGGTTGGTTTGCCCTCGGCCTCTTGCCTTTGGTTCAGTTTCTCGAATTCTTCGAGCCCGATGTACACCTCGCCGCGCGGCTCCAGGACTTCCGGCGGGTCGCCGTCGAGCTTCTCCGGGATCGAGCGTATGGTCCGCAGGTTCTCCGTCACGTCCTCGCCGGTCGTGCCGTTGCCCCGCGTCGCGCCCCGGACGAATCGCCCGTTCTCGTAGCGAAGCGAGATCGCCAACCCGTCTATCTTCAGTTCGGTGACGTACCGGAGCCGCTCTTCCTCCTCGGGGCCGAGCCTGCGCCGCACTCGGGTGTCCCATTCGCGCAGGTCGCTGCTTTTTCGGGCGTTGGAGAGTGAGAGCATCGGGACGGCGTGGCGGACTTCCTCGAACCCTTCCAGCGGCTCACCGCCCACCTTCCGGGTCGGGGAGTCTGGGGTGACGAGCTCGGGGTGATCCGCCTCCAGGCTTTCGAGTTCTTTGTAGAGGGCGTCGTACTCGGAGTCGGAGATCTCCGGCGCGTCTTCTATGTAGTAGCGTCGTCCGTGATAACGGATCCGCTCTCGAAGAGCCTCGATCCTCTCCCGGATGTCCCCTTTGCCGGCCACGGGAGAATTATACGTGGGGAGATGGGCTCTCCCAAGAGGCTCCCGGACATCCCGAAGCGTCGTATACTGCTCCGGCTATGGACAGGGGTCGCAGAAGAGAAAACACGGAATACACAGCGCAGGAGCCGAGATCCGTCAAGGACTTCGAGCGGGCCTTGAGGGAGGAGGTCTCGGTCTCCACTGATTTCGACCTGCCTCTGAGCATCCTCGTTGCCCGCTCTCAGCACAAGTGGATCCCCGAAAACATGCGTCAGATAGTCGGCTTGCTGCGCAGGGGCGACCTTATCGCCTGTCCCGGCCCCGATGAGATCGTTATAGCCCTCCCCAACACCAAGTTGGAGGATGCGAAGGTCGTGGAACGTCGCCTGCGCGAAGCCATCCCTGAATCCGCCATCGGCATCGCGTTCCAGGAGCCGGGCGACGCCTCACACGGCCTCCTGTGCCGTGCCCGAGCCGCCGCGGAGCGGGAGAATCTCTCCCGCTAACCTCTGCCGCGCGCGGAGATGTACTTGAGAGTGTCGCTCGGAGCGTCGTAGACGGTCGCCTCGACCTGTCCGGCCTTCTCGCCCCGAGCGTCGTAAACGCCGTAGCCTTCGAGCGCGGCGTACGGGTTTTGGGGACCGTGATCCGCATCTTCCACGGGCTCACCTCCGATGGCGAGGGGGTCTGGATGCGCGTATCATAGCTTGGAGGTGGGTGGCAGCAATAGCAACCGGCGCAACTCGCGCATTTTGAAGGCACTTTCGCTCCTGTACCTGGGGATGGTGGTGCTTTCACTTCTGCTCCTCCACCAGCCTTCCTACGAGCCCGGCGTGTCATTTGTGCTCCTCTATTTGGTGGCAGCGGTCGCGGTGACGGCGGCGGTCGCCTTGTTGCTCTTGCCCACGGACCAGTTCACCGAAGGGTTTTGCGCCGTTGTCTACGTGTCCTGGGCGGTCTTCGTGGCGCTGGCGGTCTTCTTCTCCGGCGGGGTGTCGAGTGAGCTTCATGCGCTGTACTGGCCGTTGCTCCTCGCGGCGGCCTTGCATGGGTCGTGGCGGATCGGGCTTTCGGCTCTTATCTCCACGCTCGTCGGGTACGTGCTGGCGATGCTGCCGGTCATCCTGGTAGACGCGGCGGACGCCGAGGACCCGGTCTTGATCTTCTTCCGTCTCGGTGTCCTCGCGCTCATGGGCCTCTTTGCCCTGTTTATCGTCCGAAACCTGCCCGGTTCCGAGACCTTTGGGGACGAATACTCCGTGGACGAGGACGGATCTGTGTTGGTGGATCAGGTGACCGGGGAGATCGAGTCTCACCGGGACGCGCAGGTGGCGGTCATCCTGGTAGACCCCGGTCGCAATTTAGAGGACCTGGATCTACTCCTCGAGCGGGTGCACTCCCGCATCGGGGAGCCGGTGCTCCTCGGCGAGGGCTCGGTGTTCGGGGTGGTCCTCTCTGGTCTCGACGAAAGAGGCGTGGAGAGCGCGGCGCGCCGGACCCTCGCGGCGTCCGGCTCTCTGGGATCCGAGGAGACGCGGGTGGGAGCGGCCCTGTATCCGCGCGACGCCCGCTCGCCCGAAGACCTGCTGGCGGCGGCCGGGCAGGCGCTGGAGGCAGCCTTCGAGACGGAGTCCCCAAGCGCGATCGTGTTCGCCGGGAAGAACGCGCTCCGTGGAGGAGGCCGCAAGGGAAGCTCGCAATCCACGCCGTAAAAAGGATAGGCTGGAGCCGATGAAACCCTTTCGGGAGCCGGACGTACCGATGATATAATCGAATACGAACATTTGACGTTCACTCTGTCGGGGGGTAGACGACTTTCATGGGAAGATTGACGAGGTCCATACGCGGTTTCTTCGGAAGGTTCCTCTCGGGCGTGGAGCGGCGAAACCCGGAGATCCTGCTGGAGAACGCCGTCCAGGATGAGTTGGAGAATCTCAAGAAGCTCCAGGTCGCGGCGGCCCGCACGATGGCCTACGAGAAGATGCTCACGAGCGACGCCGCCTCGAAGCAGAAGATCGTCGCTGCCAAGGAACGCCAGGCCCGCGAGCTTGCCTCCCGCGGACAGCGCGGGGCCGCCGTCGAGGTCGTCCAGCAGAAGCAGGAGGCCCAGAATAGCCTCGCGGAGATCGAAGGCCGCCTGGATGAGGCTCGCCTCAACTCGCAGGAGATGGAGCGAGCGTTCCGAGACCAGGAACGCCGCTACAACGACACCGTGCGCGAGCGCGCGGCTCTCATGGAGGAGCACCAGCGTTCCCGCGCTCTTCGCACAGCCAATGAGGCCCGCGCCAGCATCTCCCTGTCCGACTCGTCCCGTGACCTGGAGAAGGCCCGTCAGGCTATCCGGCAGTCGTCTTTCGAGGCCCAGGCCGTCGGGGAACTCGGGGTGAGCGAGACGGAACGCGAGATCGCCGCGGCCGAGATAGACCTGAAGCGCCTCGACGCCGAGCGGGAGTTGGAGATGATGGAGATTCAGATGGGACTGCGCCAACCCGAAGCCGTGGAGCCCGCCCCGGCGGAAGAAATTCCAACCGGAAACGAGCGTTCCTCCGGTGAGCGCAGGGAGGAGAGCCCGCGTGGCTAGCGTCCCGGCCCGGCGGAAGAGGAGCCTGTCGAGCCACGTTCTGCGTCTGATCCCCTTCGGCTCCCTCGCCGGCCTGACCGCGATCATGGCTATTCCGCCGGAGACGAACTTTATCCTCGCCGGGCTATTCGGGGCTGGCGCGGCGTATACGGGGGCGCGGCTCGTGGATCGGCGCGTAGACCGGCGCAAGGAGTTATCGCGGTGGGCGCGAGATAACATCGCAGAACTAAAGCGGGTGGCGAAGGAAGACCGGAAAGCGGCGCCGCAGATGAAGCGCATCCGGGCTTTGCAGGATGGGGTTCTTGAGAGTTGGGAGCTTCTGCCGGGTGAGTACCGGCCGCTACTGGACGAGGACATCTTCACGATAGTTGGGGAGGTCGAGGGCACGGCGCGGCTGGCGCGGCGGCGGGCTGCGCTGAGGCGTCATTTGGAGAGCGTGGATCTGGGCGGCATCAGGCGTCGCATAGAGGGGTTGGAGAAAGACCTTGCGTCGCTGGAGCCGGGCTCCGCGACGTGGACCGCCTTCGAGAGCGCATTAAACGGGCGGCGCGGCGAGTTGGAAAATCATGCGGACATATTGGAAGGGATCAGCGTTATCAACGCCCAACTGGAGGGTGCGGAGAGCTTGCTCGGCAACCTGCGTGGCGAGTTGCTCGCCCTGGATACGAGCCTCGGTTCACCCTCGATTGAGTCGGGCCTCGTGCATCTCAGGGAGCGCGTGTCATACTTCCGAAAAGGGTTGGATCAGGTGACGCGAGCCGTTGAACCATTGCCGGAAAACGACATGAAGCAGGTGACTACACGATGACTGATG
>JACDGB010000139.1 GCA_013815485.1 Rubrobacter sp. | reverse complement strand
AGTTGATGTTCCGGTTGATGACGTAGGTGACCTCGTCGCCGTTGACTTCGCGGCGCAACTCGTCCGCAACCCGGCGCAGTTCCGCAAGCTCCGTGCCTCGGGCGGTGAAGAGAACGGAGATCTCCTTATCGTCGAGATCCCGCTCCCCGGCCCCCGCGAGCGCGCGCATGAATTCGGGGCGCGTCTTCGATGGCCTGCGGCCCCGTATCTCCGCTATGTCCCGCTCCGGGATGTCTTCCTCCGTCCCCGGAGCCCAATCCTCGACCCGCGCGAAACCCTCCGAGTCCATGCCGGCCCACACCCGCGAACGGAGGCTCTCGTCAACCCACCGTTCCGCATCGAGGGCATATGCGGGATGAAGCGCCAGCCGCTCCAGCAGCAGGTAGTCTTTTGTCTCCGTGGCCCGCTCCAGTTCGTCGAGGTGCGGCCACGGGCGCTCTGGGTTTACGTGGTCTGGCGTCACGGGAGAGACGCCGCCCCAGTCGTTTATCCCAGCGTCTATGTACCGGGCGTATGGTGGGGTTCCATTCTCTCCGGTCTCCGCCAAGTTTGGGGGTGCTTGCACCGTCACGTCTGGAGGCAGGATCAGGCGCGCGAGGGCGATGGTGGCGAGCATCTCGTCCTCGGAGGGCTCGGGCGCGAGCGCCATGCGGGTCCCCGGCTTTGCCCGGAAGTTCTGGACGATGCACTCGTGTATGTGGCCGTACTTCTCATGCAAGCCCCGGATCTCCAGCAGCGTATCCACCCGTTCCTCGACCGTCTCCCCGATCCCGATGAGGATGCCCGTTGTGAACGGCACGGCGTGACGGCCCGCCGCCTCGATGGTCGCAAGCCTCTTCTCCGGAACCTTGTCCGGCGACGCCCAGTGCGCCATGTCCCTGCTGAGTAGCCGCTCGGAGACCTGCTCCAGCATGATCCCCTGCGAGACCGCGACCTCTCTCAAGGCGAGCACTTCGTTCTCGGAGAGCACGCCGGGGTTGGCGTGTGGCAGGAGGCCGGTTTCTTCGAGGACGAGCTTGCAACAGTGGATCAGGTACTCGATAGTGCTCGCAAAACCGAGTCCTTTTAGTTCCCGCCGAGCTTCAGCATAACGCTTCTCCGGCTTGTCGCCGAGCGTGAAGAGTGCCTCCTTGCATCCGGCCTCCGCTCCGGCCCGCGCGATCTCCAGTACCTCATCCGGCCTCAGGTACGCCCACTCGCCTTCTTTTGGGGGGTGGGCGAAGGTACAGTATCCGCAGTTGTCCCGGCAAAGCTGCGTGAGCGGGATAAAGACCTTGCGCGAGTACGAGACTCGTGGCCCGAAGGCCCGGTCCCGGACCTCAGCGGCTACTCTCATCGCTGGCTTCGGGTCCACGGTCGCAAGGCGCGCCAGGGCGTGGGCATCGTCTCTTTCGATACGTCCGGCGGCGGCCTTTTCGGCCAGTGCTGTGTACGCTATGTGGTTCTCTAATCCTGTCATGGGCAGCAGTATAACCGCGGATCTGCCGGTATCATCAAATCCGACAAACTTTGTAGGAGATGGTTTAAAATGTGCGCCTGTGCAACCGAAGGCTTTGAAAGGAGTTCATATGGAGCAGGAAATACAGCAGAAGGGTTACGCGCATCCCGAGGCGCTGGTGTCCACCGAGTGGGTCGCCGCGAACTTGGAGGACACGGAGAATGTTCGCATCGTTGAGTCGGATGAGGACGTGTTGCTGTATGAGATCGGGCACGTACCCAACTCCGTCAAAATAGACTGGGTAGAAGACCTCAACGACCCTCTGATGCGCGACTACCTCGACCCCGAGCATTTCGCCAACCTGATGGCCGAGAAGGGGATCGCGCCGGACACCACCGTCGTTTTCTATGGGGACAAGAACAACTGGTGGGCGACGTATGCGCTGTGGGTCTTCCGGCTTTTCGGGCACGAGAAGGTCGTTGTAATGGACGGCGGGCGCGTGAAGTGGGAGGCCGAGAACCGGACCATGACGCAGGACGTTACCAGCTTCCCGCGGGCCGAGTACCCCGTGCCCGAGCGTGACGACCAGAGGATCCGGGCTTTCAAGGAAGACGTGGAGAAGCATATCGGGAAGGCAATGGTGGATGTGCGGAGCCCCGGCGAGTACACGGGGGAGTTGCTCCACATGCCGGACTATCCGCAGGAGGGCGCCATGAGGGGTGGTCACATCCCCGGCGCGGCCAACGTACCCTGGGCGCGGGCCGTCAGGGAGGACGGGACCTTCAAGAGCGCGGATGAGTTGCGTGGCATCTACGAGGGCGAGGCCGGCCTCGAGCAGGGCGAAGATGTGATCGCCTACTGCCGCATCGGGGAGCGTTCCAGCCACACCTGGTTCGTGCTCAAATACCTCCTCGGCTACGAGAACGTGCGCAACTACGACGGCTCTTGGACCGAATGGGGTAACCTCGTGCGCGCCCCGATTGAAAGGTGACCGAACAACTTTGGACCGCAAGGATCGCGTATCGCGGCTCGTGGAGCACGCCGAGAACCCCCGCCACAAGGGGGTTCTCGACGGCGCGCAGGTGATGATGCCAGGCGGCAGTTCGGAGTGCGGCGGCTCCGTCACCGTCTACCTCAAGGGTAATGGCAAAGGCCGCATCGAAGGACTATCGTGGACCGGACAGGGCGACACCATCAGCATGGGCGCCACATCCGTCGCCTTTGAGCGCGTCCTCGAAGAAGACCTCACGATGGACGAGGTGCTTGATTTCGACTACGAAGTCTTGCTACAGGAGATCGGGCGCGATGTCATCGGCAGCCGCGCTCGTAACGCCACGATGGGCCTCTCCACCCTCAAATCCGCCGTGAGGAAATACCTGCGGGAACGCGCAGCCGGCTAGCGGTGGTCCGCGGCGCGGGATCTGTAACCCTCGCGCTTTCCGCTAAACTCCCGGTCTATGAGCGAGAAGAAACCACTCTGGGGCGGCAGGTTCGGGTCTTCGCCAGCCGAAGCCTTCGGACGCCTGAACGCCTCCATCCCCTTCGACGTCCGCCTCGCCCCCTACGACATCCGTGGCTCCATCGCCCACGCCCGGATGCTGGGTGAGCAGGACATCGTCACCCCTGAGGAGTCGCGGGAGCTGGCGCGGGGCCTCGAAGCGGTGCTGCGGGAGGTCGAAGCGGGGGAGTTCTCGTGGACCCTGGCCGACGAGGACGTCCACACCGCCGTCGAGCGACGATTACGGGAGCTTGTCGGCGACGTGGCTCTCCGGCTGCACACGGGCCGTAGCCGCAACGATCAAGTCTCGCTCGACCTTCACCTCTTCGTTCGGGACGCGGCGGAGGAGATAAGGAGATCTGTCCTGGCGGCGATGCGGGCGCTCGTGGAGGTGGCCGAGGCCCATAGAGACTTCGTGCTGCCGGGCTATACGCATCTGCAAAGGGCGCAGCCGATCCTGCTCTCTCACCACCTGCTTGCCCACTTCGAGGCGTTCCGACGGGACCTCCGGAGGTTCGAGGCGGCCCGCGGCGCGGCTAACGCATCTCCGCTCGGGGCGGCGGCGCTCGGTGGGACGCCCCATCCCGTGGACCCGGCGTTCACGGCGGCGGAACTCGGGATGGAGCCGCTCGTGAATTCATTGGACGCCGTCTCGGATCGGGACTTCGCCCTCGACCTGTTGTATGCGTGTACGGTGCTTGGAGTGCATCTGTCGCGGATAGGGGAGGAATGGGTACTGTGGACCTCCTCCGAGTTTGGGTTTGCTACGCTCGACGATGCGTATTCGTCCGGGTCTTCGATCATGCCCCAGAAAAAGAACCCGGACGCCTTCGAGTTGATGCGCGGCAAGACCGGACGGCTCATCGGCGACCTGAACGCATTGCTGGTGACGCTCAAAGGTTTGCCCCCCGGATACTCCAAAGATCTCCAGGAAGACAAGGAACCCCTCTTCGACGCCGTTGACACCGTGCTGGCAATGCTGGCCGTGCTGCCGGAGATGCTACGTACCGCCCGCTTCGACGGTGAGCGCATGGCGGACGCCGCCGGAGGCTTCGCCCTGGCGACGGAGCTTGCGGACTTCCTGGCGATGCGGGGCGTGCCCTTCCGGGAGGCGCATCATGCTGTGGGGAGGCTCGTCCGGCGATGCGAGGAACTTAGGATATCACTGGAGAAAATCCCTGAAGAGGAACTGGTAGCGGCGCATCCGGCGCTTGTTGAGATGCCCAGGGAGCTACTCACGCCGGAGGGGAGCGTCGCCAACAAGAAATCCTCCGGTTCCACGTCGCCGGGCTCCGTTGGGGCGCAGTTGCAGAGAGCCAGGGAGTTTTTGGACACGGATCGGCGGGTGGACGGCTAGAATGGGGCCGGTCTTCGACGGAGGAGGGTAGGCATGAGGATAGTTCAGATGTCTGATGTTCATGTGGGATCCGGGCTTTTCAGGCGGGATCTCCTGGAGGCAACCATCGAGGAGACCAACGCCATGAAGCCCGATCTCGTGGCCGTCGCCGGGGACCTCACGATGGAGGGCTACCGGTGGGAGTTCGAGGAAGCGAAAGGATACCTCGACCAGATCGAATGCCCCAAAGTCGTCTACGCCATGGGCAACCACGACGCTAAAAGCGTCGGCTACCGGCACTTCGAGGAGTTCTTCGGGATGCGCGAGGGCACGGTCATGGTCCCTTTCGGAGACGGGGAAGCGAAGGTAGTCGTCCTCGACTCCACGAAGCCGGACCTCGATGAGGGCGAGGTGGGCCGCGAACACTACGCCTGGCTCGACTCGGAGTTTCGGGACTGGGACCGGGGACCGAAGATCCTCATAATCCACCATCACATACTGGCGGTGCCAGGCACCGGCCGCGACGTGAACAACCTGCGCGACGCGGGCGATGTCATGGCGATATTGCGCGAAGTCAAGGTGGACATGGTGCTTTCCGGGCACCGGCATGTCCCGTATGTATGGAGCATCTCGGGGGTGAGGATCGTCCATTCCGGCACCGTCTCCAGCATGCGCGTGCGCGGCACGATGCCGCCCTCCTACAACGTCATCGAGTTCGCGCCGGAGAATATCCGCATCACGCTGCACCAGCCGGGCAAGGGGGAGGCTGGCAAGGAGCCGCTGGCGAGCTTCTCCCGCAAGCCCGTCACCACCAGCGAGTTTTACCCGGACTTCGGGCGCTATGTTCTGTACGATAAACTTCCTTTCCTCAAAGTCCAGCGGTAGGCTGGGTTATCTGCTTCCGGTAAGGAGATGGACCTGACCGAGGCGCGACGCAATACGTTCCCGGTTTTCCTGATCGGGGTGTCGAGCGGCTTGCTCTACCTGATCGTCTACCTGACGCAGCGAGGGATGTTCCTCAATGGACGAGGCGAGTCACCGGTTGATGGCGCGCGCCTGCTGTTCGAGGCGGGAGGCTACTACGGGGCCACGGTCCTCCTCTTCGCGCTCTACGTCTGGATCATTTTCCTCTGCCGTGGGGGTCTCATCCACGACAACCGGGCGCGGATGCTCGCGCTCCTGTTTCCGGTCCTGTTCAACCTCGGCCTGCTATTCGGGTATCCCCACCAGTCCATAGACGCCCTCACCTACGTCGCGCACGGATACCTCGGCAACTTGCCCGACGCCAACCCGTACACTACGGCCGCTGCGATGGTGGAGAGAACGAGCTTCGGCGAACAACTGGCGTCCTTCGGATGGCTGCCAGTCCACGGTCCCTCGCCATATGGGCCTCTCTGGACGCATATAGAGGTCTTCGCCTTTGCAATATCGGGGAGCGCGGCTGCCG
>JACDGB010000508.1 GCA_013815485.1 Rubrobacter sp. | reverse complement strand
GCTGGGGAGGCACCACGAAGCCGGCTGAGGTTATCGCACCCATCGTCTGGTCCGTGGTGTCAAAGATGTTGAAGTCGCCGAGCAGAATCATGTTCTTGGCCCAGGCGTGCTCCTCCCCCGCCCGCTCGGCGAGGAATGAGGCCAAGACCTTTATCTCCTCGAGCCGCTCAGGGTCCTCGGCCATCCCCTCCCCGTAGAGGATGTGGGTGGTGCAGATCGTGAAGCGGAACCACCCGGCCCGGAAGCCGACCATGAATGGTGTCCTGGCGAGCTGCTTGGCGGGCTCAAGCGGCTTACCCCGCCGCGTCACAGGCGGTATCACGACCTCGCTCGCGATGCCCCCGAAGGAGAGCTTGCGGGAGTCGTAGACGAAGGCCATCCGCTCCCTGTTGCCTCTGGTGCCTTCGGTCACGTCGGTGATCAGGTACTTCCACCACCCCCCGAGGTAGCGCATCAGCGTCTCCAGTGCCGCAAGGTTCTCGTTCACCTCCTGGACGGCGACGAGGTCGAAACGGCTCACGATCTCTGCTATGTGATATATGGACTCCTGTCCGCGTTCCCCGTACTTTGACGAGTCGAACTCACGTATGTTCCAGGTTGCGAGAAGCAGGGAGTCCGAGGCGTCGCGCGTGGGTATGGCGGCCTCCTCGAACCCCTCTTTGAGCCTCAGCAGACCCTCGGCGGTTCTTCGCCCGCTCACCTTTTCGCCGTCTATCCAGTAGTAGAAAGGCATAATCTCCCCGGTTTCGTCTACGGCCGCTCCATGGTGCATCTACCACGCAAGCAGGCGGCGATGAATCGGCGGTGAATCCGTGATGATTCCGGGGCAGGATCTTTGCAAGATCGGTTCACCTGGCCTGACGAAGTGCATTGCAGGTTGGACCAACGCAAACCTACGGAAAGATCGCATCTCATGCCGCCACGGCCCTCGCACCAGGTCCGTCGCTGCTACCCTTAGCCGCATGAAAGGTCGCTATCAGATCAAGACCGAGTGCTGCCATTGCGGTCCTCTCGGTGCTGGTGGTAGTTCTCTCGGCGTGCGGGCAGATAGGTTACCCGTCGAACGGAGGAAGCGAAGCCGTCGGGAAAGCCAGCGGCCAGAGGTTGTCCTCCAGTGATGCTCTCTCCGTCACCTTCATGGACGTGGGCCAGGGTAGCTCCGCGCTCATCCAACTCCCTGACGAAGAGAACGTCCTGATCGACGGAGGACCCAGGGAAGGTGGGCCTCAGAGGGTTGCAGACTTGCAGAAGCTCGGTGTCGAGAAGTTGGACGCGGTGGTGGTCACCCACGCAGACGAAGATCACGCCGGCGGACTCGTAGACGTTCTCGGGGCCGTCAAAACCGGCATTCTGAAACCAGATTCGCGCATACGGCTTTGTACATCGGTATGCGGCGTGATGTAATCCGACGAGTTTTGTCGGAATAAGAAGGGAGCGGAGCGGGTGACGAGCAGGGAGGCCGCGGAATCGGGCCGAGTGACTGTGCCCTCCGGGCTATGGGGGCGGCTGAGGATCGTGGGTCCGGGTCTGGTGCTGGCGGCGACCACCGTTGGCATCGGGGATTTTGTCGCCAACGCGGTAGCGGGGGAACGCTTCGGGACGACGTTCATATGGGCGATTTTGCTCGCCGTGGTGCTCAAGTTCTTTCTGACGGAGGGTCTTGGACGTTACCATCTGGCGTCGGGACAGACGATCATCCACGGATGGAACTCGATAAGCCGCTGGGCAACGGTGTTCGTGGCCGTCTACCTGATGCTCTGGGCCTTCATCTTCGGTGCCGCTGGGCCTTCCATCGTAGGGCTGGCGGCGAATGCGATGTTCCCCGTATTGCCGGTCCCGGCGTGGGCGGTGATCCACTCCCTGCTCGCGTTCTTGCTTGTTCTAGTGGGACGCTACTATCTCTTCGAGAACATCATGAAGGTCTTGATCCTGGCTAGAGCGTGTTATGGACTCGCGCCTAGGATACCGGTTGCCTGACGGAGGAAGAGGCAAGCAAAGGCCACGAAATGCAATCCCGCCAAAGTGGAGGAC
>JACDGB010000138.1 GCA_013815485.1 Rubrobacter sp. | reverse complement strand
GCCCATGATCTCACCCGCCTCCATACCGAGGACGTCCTCGTAGAAACGCAGCGTGGCGTCCAGATCGGCAGTCACGAGCGCCACGTGATGGAATCCCTGCCAGCCAATCCCCGTGCTCATACATGGAGTATACGCAATAGGTGAATAAGAAAGAGCGCCGGGAGTAATTTCCGACGCTCGAATTGAGTTGTCCCGCAGCCTGGCTAGTTGCCGTTCCTCGAACTTCCGTTGCCCCGGATCTTGCGCATCAGCCACTTCGCAGGGTCGTAGAACTCGCTGGCGACGCGCTCCTTGAGGGGGATGATGGAGTTGTCGGTGATCTTGATGTCCACCGGGCACACCTCGGTGCAGCACTTGGTGATGTTGCAGAAACCGATGCCGTTGTCTTCCTTGAGGTCGGCCAGCCGGTCGGCCTCGTCCATCGGGTGCATCTCCAGCCACTGGTTCCGCACGAAGAAACGCGGGCCCGCGAACTCGGGGTGCTTGTGGTGGGTCCTCAGCACGTGGCACACGTCCTGGCACATGAAGCACTCGATGCACTTCTTCGGCTCGTAGAGGCGTTCCACGTCCTCCTCGTACATGGTGAACGGCGCCTGCTCGCTGCTCTGGAACGGTTTGATGGCCTTCGACACCTCGTAGTTCCACGAGACGTCGGAAACGAGGTCTTTGATGACCGGGAAGGCGCGCATAGGGTGGACGTGTATCTCCTCCCCATCGTACTCTTCGACGCGCGTCTTGCACAGGAGCTTGGGGCGGCCGTTGATCTCCGCGCTGCACGAGCCGCAGTGGGCCGCCTTGCAGTTCCAGCGAACCGCCAGATCTCCCGCCTGCTCGGCCTGGATGGCGAGCACCGCGTCGAGGACGACCATCCCCTCGACCAGCGGCACCTCGTACTCGACCTCCTGCCCGCCCTCCGCGTCGCCGCGGAAGATCTTCAACTTCGCCGTGCCGCCACTCTTGCCGAGATCCTCGTTCGGGACCGGCGAGTGAGCCATGGAGGTGACGTTGCCGGGGTTCTTGCCGTTGCCTTCGCTCATGCTTTGGCCTTCTCCTCCTCGAATAGCGAGGACAGGTGCTCGGGCATCGGGGGGATCTCCCGCCGCTCGATGCCGGCCTCGCCCTGCCCATTCTTCGTGACTATGAAGTTGATCCTGCCTAGCTCCTCGTCGGGGCCGTCGAAGTCCAGACGCCACTGCGCCCCGCGCCGCTCCTTGCGCTCCAGGGCGGTGCGCAGGATGATTTCGGAGATCTGGATCAAATACCGTATGTCCTGCGCCGTGTGCCACCCAGGGTTGAAGAGCCGCGACCCTCCAACCCTCACGTTCGGCAGCCGGTCCTTGAGAGCGAGTATCTTCCCGAGTCCCTCCTTGAGAGAATCCCCATCACGCATCAGGTTCGCGTGTTCCATCATGGCGACCTGAAGTTCCTGCTGCATGAGGTAGGGGCTCTCGCCCTCTCCCCCCTTCTCCAGCGGCTCCAGCACGCGCCCGATCTCCGTCCGCACCGCATCGCCCTCGATGTCAGCCGAATGCACGCTCTCCCCGACAAACGCCGCCGCGCCCTCGCCGGCCCGCCGCCCGAAGACGAGCAGGTCGGAGAGCGAGTTGCCCCCGAGCCGGTTCGCCCCGTGCAGCCCGCCCGCGACCTCGCCCGCCGCATAGAGACCAGGCACGTTCGTCGCGCAGGTCTCAGGGTCAACCTTGATGCCGCCCATCGTGTAGTGGACGGTCGGGAAGACCTCCATCGGCTCGCGCGAGATGTCTATATCGGCCAGGTTCTTGAACTGCTCGTACATGGTCGGCAGCTTCTTCATGATGCCCTCGTAGCCGAGGTGCGTGATGTCAAGGTAGACGCCGCCGTGCTCGGAGCCGCGTCCCTCCTGGACCTCAGTGTAGTTGGCCCGCGCCACCACGTCTCGGGTGGAGAGCTCCATCTTCTCTTTGTCATAGTTCTCCATGTACCGCGCACCCTCGGAGTTGCGGAGCAGCCCACCTTCGCCACGCACGCCCTCCGTAACCAGAAGCCCGCGCACGCCGGGAGGCCAGACCATGCCGGTTGGATGGAACTGCATCATCTCCATGTCCACGATCTCCGCGCCGGCGTCGTAGCCGAGGACTACGCCGTCTCCGGTGCCCTCCCACGAGTTGGACGTGACCTTGAAGATGCGGCCCCAGCCGCTGGTCGCCATGATGACGGCCTTCGCCTTGAAGTGGATGAACTTCCCGGATTCGCGCGTGTATCCCACCGCTCCGACGACCCGATCTTCTTTTTTCAGGAGCTTGGTCACGGTGGTCTCCATGTAGATATCCGCCTCGGTGGCGAGGACTTTCTCCTGCATGGTGCGGATGAGTTCCAGGCCCGTGCGGTCCCCGACGTGACAGAGGCGGCGGTAGGTATGTCCACCGAAGGGGCGTTGGGAGATCTTGCCTTCAGGGGTGCGGTTGAAGAGGGCGCCCCATTGCTCCAGTTCGTATACACGGTCTGGAGCTTCTTTGGCGAAGATCTCCGCCATCTGCCAGTTGTTGAGGAACTTGCCGCTCTTGAGCGTGTCCATGAAGTGCTGTCGCCACGAGTCTTCGGGGTCCACGTTGCCTACGGAGGCTGCGATGCCGCCCTCCGCCATCACGGTATGAGCCTTGCCGAGCAGGCTCTTGCTCACGATGCCGACCGAAAGACCGCGCTCCGTGGCGGCCACGGCGGCCCGCAAGCCCGCGCCGCCGGCCCCGATGATCAGGACGTCGTGCTCGCGCGTCTCGTACTGTTCCCTGTGCCCGTTTCCTTCTCTCTGCATGCCAGCCTCCGTTTAACCGATGATCGTCAGGTCGGGGATGACGCCCGCCGAGATGAGCCTGAAATACACATCCGTCAGGAGCAGCGAGAACAGGCTCACCCAGGCCCACTGCGGATGTTTGGCGTTGAGTCGGCTGATGCCGTTGTACGCCTTGCGCCGGACGTTGCCGCCCCTCACGCACGAAAAGCAATCCACCCTGCCCCCGACGAGGTGGCGCAGCGAGTGGCATGAGAAAGTGTAAGCCGAGACCAGGGTCACATTGAAGACCCATATGAGCGATCCCACCTTGACCCCGAAACCTCCCTCTGGGAAGAACGTGAGAACGGCGTCATACCAGAGGAAGGCGACTACCACGAACGAGGCGTACAGGAAGTAGCGATGGATGTTGTTCAGGACGAAGAGCGCCCGCTCGCCCCTGTAGCTCTCGGTGCTCTCTGCCCACGGTCGATCCAACTGCTGCGCCTTGCCGGAGCATGCTGGCGGGTCCCAGAAGAACGCCCGGTAGTAAGCCTTGCGATAATAGTAGCAGGTCGCCCGGAAGCCGAGTGGGATCCAGAGCACGAAAAGCGGCGCCGTCACGAAGCCCGGCAGCCAATCGGGACGCCCGATCGGGGGCGAATAGAAAGGAGACAGGTACTGTGGAAACTGCTCGCTATCCCCAGGATACAAAAGCACGATGGTCGCCGAATAGAGTCCGAACGCCGTAAGCACGAACACCACGGACATCGGCTCGACCCACCACGGCAACCTCTTCCATGCAGCGGCTACACTCGACAAGTTCGCTACTCCTTCTAAATGTTCGTGCCTGCTTGCAACTCTAAGTTCTTTATTGTGTGCAGGCAGTATAGGGCATCGCGCCAGGGGCAAATGTGAAACGATTCGGACTGATGCCAGTTCCGTTCGCATGATGGATCATCACGCCAAAGATCATGGCCGGATCGCGTGGCTCACCCGCTAGATCCAGGCACGGCAGCGGTCTTCCAGGGTAATATTATCGTAGTTCGTGTAGTCTGTCCGTTTAAGGGAGGTCTTATGGTCGAGCGGGATGCGATCGTGGGTCACGAGAAGCTGCACGCCCGTCCGGCTGCGCTCCTAGTTCAGCGAGCCAAGCAATTCAGCTCCGATGTAAAGCTGGAGAAAGACGGGACCACTGTCAACGCGAAGAGTCCGATGGGCGTGATGCGGCTCGGCGCGGGGCGCGGGGACGTTATCCGGGTAATCGCCTCGGGACCGGACGAGGAGGCGGCCGCCGATGCGCTCGAGGCTTACGTCGCCGGGGGAGGCTCGTAGTCTTCGGAGATACTGACGTATAAACTATCAACTCTTCAGACAAAGGGGGTGATGGGCTTGGATCACGGTCCACCTTCAGTCAAAGTAGATAAACCGTGGGGCAGGTTCGAGCAGTATACCCACAACCTTCCCTGCACGGTCAAGATCATCACCGTAGCCCCCGGCGGCACTCTCTCGCGCCAGTTCCATCACCAGCGCGACGAACTGTGGGTGGTCCTCGACCCCGGCGCGAAAGTGGAACTCGGGGACGAAGTCTTCTATCCGGAACAGGAAGAGAAACTCTTCATCCCCCGCGAGACAGTCCACCGGCTCTCCACCGAGGGCGACGATCCGGTCAGGATACTGGAGATCTCCTTCGGAGAATTCGACGAAGAGGACATAGTCCGCCTGGAGGACGTCTACGGTCGAATAGGACCGTGAAGCTAACGGGCGTCCCAGCCGCCCCCGGCCTGGCGATAGGCCCCGTCTTCGTCCTCGCCCCAGTAGACGATTCGCCCTCCAGAGAACGAATCGAAGAACCCGAAGCCGAGCGCGAACTCTCCGTCTTCGGGACCGCCACGAAGAGAGTCGCGGAACGTTTGAAGGAGGATGCCGTCAGGCTGCGCGAGGAAGGCCGCGAAGACGCGGCGGGCGTCCTCGAAGCCCACGCGGAACTCGCCGAAGACTCGGAGCTGGCGGACGCCGTGGAGGAGAAAGTCCGCGGTTTGTCGAGCGCGGAGGCCGCCGCGCTCCAGTCCGGCGAAGAGTTCGCGGAGATGTTCGCGGAGATGGAGGACGAATACATGCGGGCCAGGGCTGAGGATGTGAGGGACGTATCGCGCCAGATAGCGGCCTGGATCTCCGGTCGCCCCCAGAACCTTGACGGCCTCGAAGAGCCATCCGTCATCCTCGCCGAGACCCTATCCCCCTCCGAGACGGCCCGGCTCCCGAAGGGCATGGCCCTGGGCTTCGTGACCGCCGCCGGCTCCCGCACCTCCCACGTCGCCATCATGGCCCGCGCCGCCGGTATCCCCGCTGTCGTAGGCACCGGAGCCGCGCTGGAAAGCGCGCTCGATGCGCGGACCATCGCGGTAGACGGCGAGATCGGCGTCGCCTTCACCGACCCGAACCCGGAGACCGTGGCAGAGTTCCGGGAGCGCATGGCGGAGGCGGAGAAGGAAGAGGTGGATCTCGAACGCTTCCGTCACGCGGAGGTCCGCACGCGGGACGGACGCCGCATAGAAATCTTCGCCAACCTGGGATCTGACACCGAGGCGGAGGCCGCGATAGAAGCCGGAGCCTCGGGCGTCGGGCTTTTCCGAACGGAGTTCCTGTTCATGGAGCGGGCGGAGCCGCCGGACGAGAGTGAACAATACGACGCTTACCGGCGGGTGGTGGAGGCATTCGATGGAAAGCCCGTCATCATCCGCACCCTGGATGTAGGCGGGGACAAGCCGCTGCCTGGCGTCGAGCGTTCCGTGGAGGAAAATCCCTTTCTCGGGTGGCGCGGCATCCGCATGAGCCTGGAGACCCCGGACCTCTTCAAACCCCAGCTCCGGGCCATCCTGCGGGCCGCCGCGCATGGCGGCGCGCAGGTGATGTTCCCGATGGTCGCCGACGTCCGGGAGCTGCGGGAGGCGAAGGCCGTGCTGGATGAATGCCAGGAGGAGCTGGCTGCGGAGCGTGTGGAG
>JACDGB010000009.1 GCA_013815485.1 Rubrobacter sp. | reverse complement strand
TACTCGTCCTTCACGGCTCCGCTCCCCCGCCTCCGCGACCGTGGCTTCCGCTGTGTCCCTACCTCCATCCTCGACTATCTGTACTTTGCCACCTCCTCGTCACATCGGCCGGGTTTCGTTGGTCATTACTACAATGACACGACGCGACGGAGGAATGTGACCGATGGACGAAAACGACTGGCTGGCACAGCGATTCGAGGAGCACCGCGCCCGCCTCAGGGCGGTTGCCTACCGGATGCTCGGCTCGCTGGGCGAGGCGGACGACGCAGTGCAGGAGGCCTGGCTAAGGCTCGACCGCTCCGGTATCGGCGGCGTCGAGAACCTGGGCGGGTGGCTGACGACGGTCGTGGCAAGGGTGTGCCTGAACATGCTGCGCTCGCGCCGCTCAAGGCGCGAGGAGCCCCTGGAGGGGTTCCAGCCCGCGCGCGTTCCCGACCCGATCGTCAGCCGCGAGAGCGGGATCGACCCCGAGCACGAGGCGCTTTTGGCAGACTCGGTCGGCCTCGCGCTGCTGGTGGTGCTGGAGATGCTCACCCCCGCAGAGCGTCTCGCCTTCGTGCTGCACGACACGTTCGCGGTGCCCTTCGAGGAGATCGCCCCGATCGTGGGGCGCTCGCCCGCCGCAGCGAGGCAACTCGCCAGCCGCGCGCGCCGCCGCGTTCGGTGGGCGCCCGCAGTCCCCGACGTCGACCTCGCGCGCCAGCGGGAGTTAGTCGACGCCTTCCTCGCCGCCTCGCGCGGCGGCGACTTCGGGGCGCTCCTTGAGGTGCTCGACCCGGACGTCGTGCTCAGAGAGGACTACGGCGCCGCGGGCGCGTCCAGAAAAGTCGATGGCGCGGCGGCCGTGGCCGATCAGGCACTCACCTTCTCCCGCCTCGGCGGCCCGGACCTGCTCGCCCGACCCGCGCTCGTGAACGGGGCCGTCGGTCGGGTCGTGTTCCGGGACGGACGGCTGTTCGCGGTCATGGGCTTCACGGTCGCGGGCGGGAAGATCGTCGAGATCGACATACTCGCCGACCCCGAGCGCCTCCGCCGGCTCGACCTGTCGGTCCTCGACGACTGACGCCCGGCGCCGCAGCCTAGCGGCTCCATATCCCCATATTTGGTGCGAGAGCCCCGGTACGCCCGAGAACCGCCCGCTCCGGACCCATCGTCACCCCCGTGTTCCTGTGGCGACGCGGGCCGCGTGACCTTTCAGCGAGGCGCATGTTTGGCGGGCATGGGTCGTGCGGCGGAGGGTTTCTCCATTCTGCCAGTCTCCACTGTAGCCCCACGTTGCGCTATTCTTAGCCTGGTTTGGTCCCATCACATCAATTTCGCAGCAACGGTCTGGGCGGCCAGGCCCTCCGATTCAGCATTCATTCCCGCTTTCCAGGCTTCTACGAGTTCGGTTAGAGGATCAGGGCCGCCGACCTCCTTCATCTCCTTCACTACTTTCCTGATCTCCCCGGCCAGATGGACTATCCCACTTATTTCCGTGGGCTCATCAGCCTTGATCTGCTCGACCGAAAACCCCGCCACGATGTTCTGTTCCACGCCCCCCAGCAGTCGCAGTAACATGTAACGCAACACGCGCAACTCGTCCGTGAGGTCAGCGACCGCTGGCACGGCATCAAAAGTCTCGCGGTCCTCTTCGGAGAGCCGGGAGCGGCTCAGAGTTTCAAAGGCCCCGTGCGTGCGGGCGTTGCGGTTAGCTGCTGGAGCCCCGCCGGGATTCTTTCTGTTCGCTCCGTGCATCCGACACACCTGGTAGCCGGCCACGGGGGGGTTCTTGCACCGCTCCCCGGTCGTCCTGGCGTGCGCTTTGCAACGAATCATGCTCTTCTCCTTGATATTTGCAAGAGGGTTGTTTTCGCGTTTCCTCCCGAAGCGGGCGCCGCTGGATCGAGCGGTCCAGGTCGCGCTCCATAGCCTGGACTCTCTCGACGGTCATCAGTCCCGCCGGTTCTGTCGGCGCATGAAAGCGTCGTGGGCCACGGCCTCGTAGTGGGAGGTGAGACCGGCTCGCTCGATGCGCCCCAGCATCCGTAGCGCGGCCTTCAGGGCCACTTCAGGCGTGATCTCTCCGCGGGTGGCGGGGGCCTCGCACCGGCGGCAGAAGATGTCGGGCGGATGGACCTCGCCGGTTTCGAGGGAGGGCTTCACGCTCCGCCATTTGAGCGGCCGGGAGCATAGGCCGCAGGCGGCGAGGATTTGAGCCTGGCGGTCGGTCAGTTGCAGGGTCATGCGGTCTCCTCTTCTTTCGGGTTGAAGACCAGCGGGACGCTCCCACGGGGGGTATTGATCCTCGTCCTCCAGGTGGGCGTCGAGTTGCTGGGCGGCGATCATCCCTAGCCGCTCTTCATCGGTGAGTCGCATGGGTTCTCCTCTCATGTCGGGACCTCTCACGGCTAGAATTCCTCCCCTTCAAGTTGCTCTTCGACGGTCAGGGGCTTCTTTAGGGGCTCCTTCGGGCGTTCCTCGCGCACTAGTTCCCCGTAAAAATCCGAGCCCGGTGCTGGAGGCCACGCGCCGCCGCAGTACTCGTTTAGGACGGCGATCAACTCATCGCGCCGGGCTTTGATGCTGGCGGGTAGGGGGCCGGCGGGAGGCTGGGGTCCCTGAATCTCTAGCTCGCCGTCAACCACGCGGACGGTGTAGCGTCCCAGGCTCAGGCTCTGGAGGATTTGGGGCGTGGTCTGCGGGCTCATGCCGTCCACTTCCACGCTGCGTCCTCGGGGGGCTCCTCCGGCGCGGGGCCGGATTGTGAACGCACTCCCTCGCCTCCATTTTGCTCTTTCTTAGCATCAAAAACCCGACCAACCCGACCATTACCGGAGTTTTCCGCATGGATAGGCGGTTCTTGCTGGTCGGGTTGGTGGTCGGGTTCTGTTCTTTGACCCGACCAGGGGGCATTTATTACCCGACCATGCTCCCCGTGGTCGGGTTCCTGTTCGGGTGCTGGTCGGGTGGCGAACAGGAAACCCGACCAGAGCGGCGGCGTGGATTCTGCCTGTTCATGCGCCTTTTGGTTTCCGTGGTCGGGTTGGTCAGGTTTTTCTGTATGGAGGGAGAAGAAGTCAACAGAGATGTGTAGCACTTCCCGCCGCTTGCCTTCCAGCGTCTTGCGGACAGTGAGGACCTGGCGGGCTTCGTCCGTGGAGAGAAGCAGGCCACGCTCGCGCAGGCGTTTCCTCAAGGTCCGGCCCGTGACGGCCAGGGAATCGCCGGAGTCTCTGCCCTGCTTCTGCACGGATGCGAGCGCCGCGTTCGGCTCCAGGTAGAGGTTCTCGTCTTCGAGCCAGCCTATCCGCTCGCCCTGCGGACGCTGCTCTTCGCGCTCGAAGTTCCCGGTCCCTACGGTCGCCTGACGCCAGCCCCACGCCTCCGGGACCGCCGGAGCGCCACCTTCGGGGTTCGCCACATGAGCCCGGCCGCTGGCGATGGCGGCGGAGAGAAGCTCCCTGAACCGGCGTGTGGGTTCGCTGGCTACTTGATGCTGAGACTGCCCGGAGGCAGCCTCTCCGAGGGCTCGCCAGCCTCCGGCCCATAGCTCCCGTGCCGTCTCAGTGTCTACCGCCCCGAACTCATGCGCGAAGAGCAGGAAGTACCTGAGACCGAGCGCGAGATCCGCGACTATGCCGGGTGTGCGGCGATGCTGGCCGCTAGCTCCGGCGGCTTTCCGCAGCTCCGCGTGCTCTTCCTTTAGGCTTTCTCGGAGGTCTTCGTAGCGGGCCGCGAGCCAGCGTATGTAGTCTGACATGGCACGGGCGTAGAGACCGGAGGCGGCCGCGTTCTGGCAGCCTGTGAGCCGCTCCCAATCGAGAGCGCCGGGGGATAGCTCCAGGACCATCATTCGGGCTCTCAGTGATTGACCACGGGGGACGTCCTCTCCGGTGGAGATGATGAGGGCTCGTGGCGGCTTCTCCGGCCTCAGAGTCGTGTCCGGGCGCATCCTCTGCCGCCCGGAATGGTTGCCCTTCGCTCTCAGGACCCGATCCGCCTTCTTGTGCCACCGCTCGATATCGTAGGAGGTCCCGGTCGGAGCGAAGTCATCGAGGATGAGGAGTTGATCCTTGAGCGCGAAAGCCTGTCCTTCGATGGCGTTCTCCGTTGACTCCCAGGAGAGCAAGCGCCTGGCGTCCAGCTTCACGCCGTAATGCTGCTGGAAGAGCGCGGCGAATTCGCTCTTGCCCTCTCCGGTGGGTCCCGATAGGTGGACGCTGAAGTCCGACTCTCCGAGAGGAGCCCGGTAGGTTGCGGCGAGTACCGTGTAGGAGAGCGCGTCCTCAGCAACCTTGAGGAGCGCAAGGCTCGCCCGGACGGCCTCCCGCGACTCTTCTCCTTCCGACGGGACCATAGGTAGCTCGCGCTCTCGCAGAGTGCCGGAGAGTGCTACTCGTGCTTCCGCTCCTTCGCCGCCTCCCGTGGCTCCGCCAGCGTGAAGGTAGAGCCACTCGCCGCCGATCTCGCGCCAGCCGGTGTGCGAGTAGATTTCTCTTGCGGGCACGTCGCCGGAGAGGAGTTGCACGGCGGCGCGGGCGTGATCTTTCGCCCCGAAGCCTGGATAGACGATGGCTGAGGCCCCGAGGTGCTCCACCGGCCAGTTCATGCCGGCGAACTTCCCAGCCGGGACGGTAAAGCCGTGCCGCCTCCCCGCCCACGTCGCCTCTATCTCGAAGACCCGCTCCACCTCCGCGCCGTCGTCTTCGGACACGTCCGCGGTGATCTTCGCCGCGAAGTTCGTGAGCGGCGTGGGCACGCTCCCGTTCTGAGTCGGCTTGTCCCAGATGAGGCCGCCCGGCGTGGCGCGGTAAGGGTGCTCTGGCTCTTCATCATGTGGCGGGCTCTTCAGTTCGGATGTGGCGTGAGAGAGAAGCTCGTCTACTTCGTGGCCGGCGACCAGGTAATCGTCCACGCCCTGCTTGCTCTCACCACTCCCGGCGGGGAGATAGATCAGCAGGACCGTGGCCTTCCGGCCTTGCAGGAACGTCTTCAGGCGTGAGAGTGCCGCGTAGACTTCTCGTTTCTCCATAACGTCGGAGTCGAAGACTATGTAGACCTTGCGGCCTTCGAGGGCCACATACTCCCATCCAGAGAGCGCCGTCTTGCCACCGTGCTCATTGGTTCCCCGCCAGTTCCATACCCCAACAAGGGAAACAGTTGCGAGATCCTGGCTCGTCAGAGCGTCGCCTTTTTTGATCCCCTCGGTCACGAAGAGAGGCCGGGATGGATCCCGCACCGCTTTCCTCATGGCCGGGTGAACGTCCAGCGCCATGCTGCTACCGCCGGGCGTCTCGTACTTGACTGGCTTGCCCTGCTTGATACGCGGCCGATCAGGTCGAAGCTGGTAGAGGGATAATTCCGGGATTGTGCCTTTGATGCACGGCGGTGGTAAGATGGCGGGGTGCGTCAAGTCCTGCGGAAAATCGGTAGCGCTTTCCTTTGGCTCGGCGGTGTCTCCGGGGGCGTTCAGGGCGCGGTATATTTGTGGTCTTTGGGCGGTGCGTTTTTCTTGAGTGCGTTTACGTTCTTGCTAGAAGCGCCGCTTCTGTTCAGACTCCCCTTTTCGTCGGCTCGTTCCTCTTGATCTTTGGCGTCCTTAGCCAAAGCTTAGGCCGAGTGTTTTCGCAGCAAACATCGGTGTCCTCAGAAGATGTGACAGTTCACAAGCCCGAAGTCGGTGTCCAACAGCGCCTACCGCGTCAGCCGCAAGAACTCTCGGAAGACATGGCATCGAACTCATACTTCAAAGACCAGCCTCTGTATTTTTTCGATCTTGCGCGAAGGCGGAAGGTCATTAAAGGAAAGACGTTCGAGGATTGCGATATTTATGGTCCCGCTGTTATAGCGATTATGAAGGGCTGCGACTTTATAGAGTGCCATTTCGCAGAAGCCGCAAGCCGTAATGCCTTAGTATGGCCCGTCGCTCCAGACCGCCCCGATCACATCGGTGCCATCGGCCTAGAGGAATGCATCTTCAGAAGGTGCAATTTCGTAGGAGTAGGGCTTTTGGTCAAGTTAACGGACGGGGAAGGCAACGCTGTTATTGCATGAGCACCTTTACGTTAGTCGGCAATCAGCTTCGCGTAAGGCAAAGTCTCCGCGACCAACAGCTTGCGCATCGCGTCCCGGAACATGTACGGGTTCTCGCGGTTGTTGAACCGGAACTCCAACTCATCGAGATAGGCGTCCAGGTGCTTCGCGCTTACCTGATGGTAGGAGCCGACGATGGACCTCTTGAGAAGCGACCACACGTTTTCCATAGAGTTCGTGTGAACGTCGCCCCTAACGTACTCCTTTTCCGAGTGGTTGACCGTCTCGTGTCTAGTAGCTCCGCTGTCACTTGCTATCCCCTCGTAAGCCTTCCAATCGTCCGTGTAGATGGCTTGCGCGTCTCCCGCCACGTTCTCGCGGATGAAGCCGTGCAAGGTCTCCCGGTCCCGTCCCCTAACGACCTGAAGCCGGATGGCTCCGTCGCGCTGGAACGCCCCCACCACGACGGTTTTGTTGCCCCTGTAGCCGCGCCCCATGCCCTCTACCTCACCGCCCACGAAGGTCTCGTCCGCTTCCACGATGCCCTTCAAGAGTTGGGCGTCAACCTCTTTGAGCGCAGCGCGGATACGATGGTTCAAGTGCCATGCGGTTCGGTAGGTGGTGCCGAGCGTGCGCTCCATTTGCTTCGCGGAGATGCCCTTCTTGGATTCTACGATAAGGTAAACTGCTACGAACCACTTCCACAACGGAAGGTGCGAATCGTGAAAGATGGTGCCAGCGGTAACGGAGAAGCGGTAGCGGCATGAATCGCAATCCAGTTGGTGCCGTGTCTTTATCCGCGAGATCGTCTTGCCGCCGCAGCGGGGGCACTCCAAGCCATCCGGCCAGCGTAGGGTCTCCAGATAGGTGCGGCACCTATCCTCATCGTGGAAGCGGTCTATCAACGAGATCAGGTTTATATCTTGCTCTTTTAGCACGGGAGGTCTCCTAGATGCCCAGGGGGAAGAAGAAGCCTATCGAGGAGAAGCACCCGACAGAACTCACCGACGATGAGGCGATGGAGTGGATGTTCGGTAAAGAGGCCCGCGACAAGCTCAAAGAGGTTGCCCAAAAAGCCCAAAAACCCGATACCTATGAGAAAAAATCGCCTCATAGGTGAATTATACCGGATTACCTACCGTGCATCAAGGGCATAATCCCGCAACAAATAATCATACGGCAGCTGATCGAGGTCATGGAGGACTACACTGCCAGGCTGCGTGCAAAGGATTTAGGGCGGCTTGCGTGGCTTTGCCTAAACTTAGTGCCAAAGGATAGGGACCGGGCGAGGCATTACGCCAAGCTCGGGTTGATGAGAGATCCTAACGATTACCATTGCAGAAGACTAGCAGAGAGGTTTTCAATAGGCGCCTGATGCAGAGTCCCGCAGAGGGTCCGTAAGCAAATCATGGCAACCGCCTCGTACGCTCGTGGTTAAGCGATCTGAGGCGCGTAACAGGCAGAGCCGACAGGAGTTCGCGGGACGCCGAGGGACGAGGTGGCCCGGACCTTTTCGGTTTCGGTGCCGACCATCAAGCGTTGGCTCAAGAGGCGGCGGGAGACCGGTGGGGTCGAGCCCAGGCCGATCCCGGACAGGCCATCGGCGAAGGGAGCGGCGCTGGAGGGGTGGCTACCCTCTCACCTCCGAGAGAACGACGACCTCACGCTCGAAGAGCACCGCGAGGCGCTCGAGGAAGCCCACGAGGGCATGACGGTCTCTGAGTCCACGGTCGGGCGAGCCATCGCGCGCCTGCCGGAATGCCGGAAGGATGGCCGCTCAAAAAAAGTCCCGGGTAGCCTCCGAGCGCGACGAGCGGGAGAGGGGCACCTTCGGTGAGCGGATCAGGTCGGTGGACCCGAGACGCTTGGTGGCGGTGGACGAGTGCGGGACGCACACCTCCATGACTCGCGCCAGGGCGAGAGCGCCCAAGGGAAAGAGGGTGTACGGCAAGGTCCCCAGGAACCGGGGCAAGAACACCACCCTGATCGCCAGCATGACGCTCGAAGGTGGGATGGGCGAGGCGATGGCGGTCGAAGGGCCACCGACGCGAAGGTCTTCGAGGCGTACGTGGAGGGCTTGCTGGCTCCTTCGCTCTCGGCGGGGCAGATAGGTGCTTTTGGACAACCTCGGGGCGCACAAGACGGAGAGGGTACGCGAGCTGATCGAAGCGAGAGGCGCGCGGGTGTGGTTCTTGCCGGCCTACTCGCCGGACCTCAACCCCATAGAGGAGGCGTTCTCGAAGGTCAAGGCGCTGTTGAAGAAGGCCGCTGCTCGCACGAAGGAAGCACTGGTGGAGGCGATGGCCGGAGCACTCGCGGCCGTCACGCCCGAGGACGCACGCGGCTGGTTCGCTCACTCCGGGTACGGGCCGCGGGGTCAATCCTTGTGAATACCGCTGTAGGCGCATGAAAGCCTACTCGGAAGATTTGCGCAAGAAGATAGTCGAGGCCGTGGAGCGTGAGATGTCCAAGACTATGGCCGCCAAGACCTTCGGTGTCAGCCGCTCGTCGGTCAAACGCTACGCTGGGGCGGCCAGGGAGGGCAAACCGCTTACTCCGAAGCAACACCCTGGCTCCAAGCCCAAACTCGACGAGCGAGCCAGGAGGTTGGTGGAGGCCGACGTGGAGCAGAGACCGGCCGCCTCTCTGAAGGAGAGGTGCCGCTTCGTACGGAGGGTCGTGGGGGTTTCGGGATTATGGATCGAGCGCTACGATGGATCCCGTAGTCGCCAGGAACCGCCACCTAGGAGGTTACGGCGTAGCAAAGCGTCCACTGCTTCGGTCGGTAACGGCTTCGAAAAGTAAAACCCCTGGGCCATGTCACAGCCCATCTCGTGCAATCGTTGGAGTTGCTCGGCGGTCTCTACGCCCTCGGGTATGGCTGTGAGGCCCAGACCGTGGGCAAGCCCGATCACGGCCGCCACAATCACCTCGTCTTTGGTGCTCTCGCCTAGCCCGGCGACGAACAAGCCGTCTATTTTTAGCGTGTCCACCGGGAAGCGCTTGAGGTAGGCAAGCGACGAGTAGCCTGTTCCGAAGTCGTCTATGGCCAGCCCCACCCCTAAAGACTTCAGGGCTCCGAGGATGGCAAGGGTCACCACTGCGTCCTCCATCACCACGTTCTCTGTGATCTCCAACACCAGGTTTCGAGGGTCCAGATCGGTTTCCGCGAGGACCTCCGCGACATCGCCGGCCAGATCGGGTTGGTGAAACTGCTTCGCGGAGAGGTTAACGTTCGCCTGCAGAGGCGGGTCGCTCGGGTAGCGATCCTGCCACCGACGCACCTGGGCGCAGGCTTCCTTGAGCACCCACCGCCCTATGTCGACGATCAGGCCGGTGTCTTCGGCGATGGGGATGAACTCCGAGGGGGGCACCAGGCCGCGCTCCGGGTGCTCCCAGCGTACCAGCGCTTCCAGGCCCAGGACATTGCCGGTCTCGAGGGAGACCTCGGGCTGATAGTGGACCACGAACTCTTCCCTCTCGAGGACTTGCCTGAGGTCGCTCTCCAACCCCAAGCGCTTCAGGGCGCGAGCGTTCATGCCGGGATCGAACATCTGGTAGCGGGCCTTGCCCTCCCGCTTGGCCTCGTACATGGCGATGTCGACCTTTCGCAGCAGCTCCCCGGCCAGGCGGACCTTGCCCTCCCGCTTGGCCTCGTACATGGCGAGGTCGGCTTTTCGCAGCAGCTCTCTGGCCGGGTCTCGGGAAGATGCGGCCAAAACGATTCCAATGCTGGAGGTGATGATCAGCTCGCGACCTTCCAAAATGAAGGTTTTGCGCAGTCTTTCTATGATCCGCTCTGCGACGTCGGTTACGTACCTTGCTCCCGGGACGCCTTCTAGCAGGATGCCGAACTCGTCCCCCCCGAAGCGCGCGACCGTGTCTTCCGACCTTACGCTGGCCCCCAAGCGCTCGGCCACCTGCACGAGCAAGTCGTCACCCGCTTCATGCCCTAGGGAGTCGTTTACGACTTTGAAGTTGTCCAGGTCCACGAACAGCACGGCGCTGAGCCTCGGGTCCCGATCCGCTAAGGACAAGGCGTGTTCGAGGCGGTCCATGAATAGGATCCGGTTGGGCAGACCGGTCAAATGATCGTGGAGGCCCTGGTAACGGAGCTGTCTCTCGAGGACCTTGCTCTCGGTGACGTCTCGCTGGCTCGTCATCCAATGCGTTATCTCCCCGGCGGTGTTGCGTAGCGGCACGATGTACCACTCGATCACGTACTCCGATCCGTCGTTGCGGTAGTTGACGATCTCGCCGTCGAAGGGCTCCCCCAAGGACAGCTGGCGCCGCAGCCGGTCGAGCTCGGACCGGTCGGTTTTCGGCCCCTGCAGGATGCGCGGTGTCTTTCCCACGAGGCCGTCCCTGGCATACCCGGTCATCCGGCAAAAGCCCTCGTTCACGTAGACGATCTCGGGCCCGGGCAGATCCAGCTCTGCCGTGGTGATCAGAACCGCCTCCTTCACGTGCCGCACGGCGGCCGCGAGCAGGTACGCAGACACCTCAGGTTGCTTGCGCATCGACGGTTTCATCGATTCGTTTATACCATCTGCACTAGAGAACGGACCAGCGGTCTTCCCGGGGGCGAACGCTTCGCCCCCGGCACCGCGAGCGTTCTGGCGGCCCAACCGTCGCCCGGTGTAGCAGTTCGAGGGAGGATACACCGCTCCACCGAAAAGCCGACGGCACCAGGCCTTAAAGGCGAGGGCCATAGAGAGCCTTGCGATTGGGACTACCGGAGGCTGGCACAGACGTTCGCCTCGCCGGTGCCCAGCATGCCAACGTAGGTCAGGTTCTGTAAAGTAAGCGGCTGGGCACTGTTGCGTATCTTCGTCTCTACGCCCACGGGATCAAGCGAGCCGTAGACCGCGTGGATGAGCGCTGCTTGGCCGGAGATGAACGGTGTCGCCATAGATGTTCCGCTCCAGTTTGCGTACAAATTGATCGGGAAGGTGCTGCGGATGTCGTTGCCCGGCGCGGCGATGTCCACCCAGGTCCCGTAGTTGGCGTAGTCTGACTTCTTGTCATACATGTCGACCGCGGTCACGGCCACCAGCCCGTCTGCGGAGGCCGCGGTTCCGTTTCCGGCCGCCGGGTAATGCGGCACGGTAGTGTTTGAGTTGCCCGCGGCAGCGGCGACGACCACATCGTTCTTGATCGTGTCCTCAATCACCTCTTGAAGCATAGCCGACCGGTGCGACGAGCCGAGGGAGAGGTTGATTACGTCCGCCCCGTTGCTCTTGGCGTAGGAGATGGCCTTGGCGATCGTGAAAATGTCCCCGTAGCCTTCCGAGTCGAGCACCTTAAGCGGCATGATCTTGGCTGCGGGCGCCACGAGGTCCACGATCCCGGCCACGTGCGTGCCATGGCCCACCAGCTCGTCCTTGAGGCCGTCCCCGTCCTCGTCCAGGCCAACCCGGCTCTCCTTAGGATTGCGGTCGTTGTCCACGAAGTCGTAGCGCGCAACATCCTCGAAGTTGGGCGCGAGTTGCGGGTGGTCGAGTTGTGCGCCGGTGTCTATGACGGCTACCGTGGTGTCTTGGCCCAAGCTGACGTTGGCCGCGCACGGCAGGCCGAGCGCGGAGGCCGCATACTGCTCGGAAGATCCATTGATGTCGCTTGTGCCCCAGGCCTTGTGCACGCCATCGCCCTCGGCCGTTTTGGCCACGAAGTTTGGCTCGGCGTACGACAGACGGCTATCGTTCACCAACTGCCCCACCACTCCCTCCGTGTCCGAGCCAGCCGGCACCTTGAGCAGGTAGATGCCCGGGCTGCCGGGGAGCTCGTCGAGGACGGTCAAGCCGTAGTCGGCGTTGATCTCAACTATCGTAGAGCCCGTAGTGGGCTCGAGCTTCACGACGACCTGGCCGGGCACGAAGTCCTCTCCCCCTACATAGGCTCGCGCGGGACTGGCAGCGCCCAACAACGCCAGCAGGAATAGAGACAGAGCGAGCGCCCCCATTACGATCAAGTGTTGCGGCATTGCTCGGACTTTGATCGCGAGAGGTACGGCGTTCAAAATCAAAGCAAGAGACCTGGTGAGACTCGCAGATTCGTCACCATGGCGAGAATTCATCTGCATCTCCTTTCCGGGAACTCTTTCGAGGTCCCCAGTGTTCGGCAACCCGGCTGCCTCCGAAAGGAGACCCGTAGCTTTGCGCGCCCGCCTCTCGACGGGTTTGCCTTTGTCGCAGCGGAGATGCACTCTCCGTGCTTACAGTATATGCGTTGATAGCCGGAAAAAATACACTGGCGTTCGCTGTTGTAAGAAAAAGTCGTCAGACGTTTGTATAAGCGGGCCGAAATATGTCCACGAATCGCAAACGAAGGTTAAGCGCAAACTAGTCTCCGGAGGTCCCCTTCGCCTCTATACCGTATTGATGACGGAGATCTCCGTCATCAATACGGCTTCACGTTCCCTTCGATCATCATGCGTTACCGCTTCCCTAGGAGGATGAAGGGCGCCCAATAGTAGGGATGCGAATACTCCTCCTTGATCGCGAGTTGAGCGGCGCGCAGGGCTTCCGCCGGACCCACATTTCTGCTCAACCGCTCGTAATACTTTTCCATCAGCAAGGCCGTCGCTTTATCCTGCACGAGCCACAGGCTGACGACCAGCGTCGAGGCTCCGATACCGAGAAAAGCCCGCGTCAGGCCTATCGGCTCGTCGCCCGCGAACACCTCGTTGCGTCCCGACTCGCAGGCGCTCAGGGTGACGAGGGCGCCTGCGAGATCCAGTCGCATCACGTCGGCGGCGGTCAGCCAGCAGTCGTGTAGCTTGAGGGATGAGAACATCGGGTTGTCGGCCCTGAACAAGCCGTGGCAAGCCAGGTGCAGGATAGAGCAACCGGAGGATGCGCTCTGGAGCGCATCCGAGGTAGCCTGTTCGTTGCTCAACACTTCGGCGCCAGGGAGGTACCGGGCGACGGCTCGAGCTTCCTCCTCCACGGCCGGGATGAGGGGGTCGGCCACGCTCATCACCAGCGCCTTGCCCGACCGCTGCGGAGTCTGCTTTTGGCAGAGCGAATATACCCGCGCACTGGGAGCGTAGGAGATCTCGAACCGCTCCAGCAGGTATCGCTCGCCGTCGAACAGGGCGTGAAACGGTATCTGGTGTAGCAACCCGTGAGGCACGATAACTAGCTTGCCCGGTGCGCCGGCTCCGTAAGAGGTCCGGATGTCCATTTCTTCCAAGGGGGCCTCAACCGGTGCCAACAATACGTTGTATAGGCAAGTCAGTACACGTTGTGCCGGGCGCTCGAGCAGTGGCATGTGTCGTCCGGCGAACTCGGGACCTGCACGAAAGTGATCCACCTGTATGCTCAATCGCTGCAAGAGCTGCGCCACCACCGCCACCGGACCGAGGTTTCGGACGATCCGGATATTGTTCCCCACGTTGACGAACGCCATAATCTCGTCCTCCGAGACGTGGTAGGCCAGCAGCGCCACGTCGGACGGAAGCTGTTCCCGAAGATCCGCTGACGAGATAGGGTTTGTAAATGGGTCGGACGAAGGGGCGTGCAGGCGCAGACGGCTGATCTTCTTTTCAAGTTCGGCGGCTCTCTCGTGCAGTCTCTGCACGGGTCTCTCATGCTCGTCTTCCTCCCCGGTAAAGCTGAACAAGCGGTTGTAGGTCGCGTTGAGGTCGGCCTGTAGGTCCAGGAGCCGCTTATCCAGTTCGGGGTCCATCGACGTGGCAGGCCCTCTCTCGCTGAAGCCTGTGAGCAGGTCCACCAAGGCAGAGGCCTTGGCCTTCTCGGCGACGGTGAAGGCGCGCCACAGGCCTTCCTCGTCTCCCTGCGCAACGTGCAACAACAGCAGGTCGTCGTAGGGGGCGACCTTGTCCCGCAAGAAAGATGCGCGCATCGCCTCCTGGGTGACGGTGCCGCGCAGCCGTTCGATCTCTTCCACCGCAGCCTCGAGCAATGTCCGCGCCTCCTCGTCACGACCTTGCAGACGTCTCAGATGTCCGAGCCGCTCGGACAGCCGGTAACGCAATTGCGGCAGTGCCAAGCGCTCGGCCAGACGGCTCGCCGCGAGCAGGTGCGGCTCGGCCTCGACCGCATCCGGGAGCAGCAAGTCGGCGAGGCGCAGGTGAGCGTAGACGCGCTGCACCGGCCAGTCGCCCCCGGAGACGAGGCTCAGCGCCCGCCGCGCTGTATCTAACGCAGCCTCCCGGTCCCCGCGAGTCGTCAGTGAGGACGCCCGCTCCAGCATCACGCCCGAGAGCAGCGGCGCGTTGTCAGCGGCCGCAAAGAGGTCCGCAGCCTCATCTAGCGCCTCCTCGGCCTCCTCAAACCGTGAGTGGGCCCCTAGCGCCAATCCCATACCC